>JAOXRV010000380.1 GCA_025800435.1 Cellvibrionaceae bacterium
GTCCTGGCTCTGCCAGCGGGTTGCGTAACAAACCTTGCAGTGTGGCGCCTGATAAGCCGAGTGCCGCGCCAATGAGCAAGCCCAACACCGCACGGGGTAGGCGGATCTCTGTCAAAATAAGGTGATCAGCAGCAGAGATGCTCCCAGCACCAGACCAGAGCGTATCCAATGGATTGAGCCAAACGTGGCCAATCGAGATAGAGATCGCGAACAGTAGCAAAACCAACGCTACGAGTGTCGCCATCAGCCATGAGTAGGGGATCTTAATCTGCATGATCTGCGTGTGATTCCATCTGAGTTTTTAGTTGGTTGATCGCCTCGACCGTAAAGGGTGTGCCGCACATCCAATACCGTGAATCCACGGCTACGCGGCGCTCCTCTGGAAACCAGCGATCCAGCGCTGGGTGCAACAGAATTTCGGTGGCTCTGCCAGTATATTGCGACCAGCTTTTCCATGTCATAAGCCGGTCGGGCGAGGCGTAAATGAGCTGCTCAAGCGGCAGTTTAGACGCCCCTTGCAGCGCAAGCTCAGTGCCAAGATGGCGAAAGCCCGCTGCTTTTACCACCTCGCTCTCTAGTGATGATTGCCCGGTGGTGTAGCTGTTTGCGCCATACGAGCCCAGCACCGGTGCCAACGTGTTTGTATGCTGGCTGGGCTCTGCGAGCGCGGTATCTAACTGAGCGATTAAAGCGCTAGCGCGTGCCTCTTGGCCCAACAGTGTGCCAATTTTTGCCAGATGAGCGCGGATATCAGCAAAACGATAGGCGGGCGCAAAGGTCTGCACGTTGACGCCAAGACGGCGCAGCAAATTAACAGATGCGCGGGAGGTGTATTGCCCAGCGAGGACTAAATCGGGCTGCAAGCGAATAATTTGCTCAGCCAAGCCGCGGTTTGTATGCAACTGCGCCGCTTCTTTCGCCATAAGGGAAGAGGATGCCTCTGCCGCCAAATAAGAGACAGAGACCAACTGCCCAGGCGCAGCAACTAACAGCGCTAGCTGATCAGTGCACAGATTCATGGATACAACCCGCTGCGGTGCTTTGGGTTGGTCGGCAACTCCCCAATCCGGCAGCATGGCTAAACTGGCGCAGGCTAACAAAATGAAAGATCTAATCACGGTTGGTTTTGGCTCATTTTGCGCAATGGGGACTCAGGCAGAGGTTGAGTGTTTTACAACGCAAGTAACACGTTAATGAAGTGGGAATAATTATGGCCTATAACCCTACATCGGTGCCAACCCAAGCGACTGCAAATTGGTTATGATGGCAGAATTAATCGGTAATGAGGCCAATCAAGGAGAGAGATATGGTGACATTTGGCTATACCATCGCTTACGTGGCAGACGTTGATAAGGCGCTCAGCTTTTTCGAGCAGGCCTTTGGTATGCAGCGTAAATTCATCACCCCTGAGCAGGATTATGGTGAGTTAAGCACCGGCGCAACCACGCTCTCTTTTGCTGCCCACAGCTTGGGGCAGGCAAATCTTAATGGTGGTTACATCAGCGCGACTGACTCGGTCCTGCCACTAGGTATGGAGATTGCGCTAGTCACCATAGATGTTCATGCCACTCACAGCGCCGCAATTGAGCATGGCGCAACCGAGCTAAAAGCGCCCGAGTTAAAACCGTGGGGGCAAACCGTATCTTATGTGCGCTGCCCATCAGGTATTTTAATCGAGCTATGCACCCCTGTTGCTAGCTAAAACCCTTTGTCTGTTTACAAGGATTAGCCATGGCGGCTCCAACGCTTTATATCTTCTCGGGTCTACCGGGGTCCGGAAAATCAACACTCGCGAAAGCACTGGCAGGTAAAGTCGGTGCGGTTTATCTGCGCAT
>JAOXRV010000402.1 GCA_025800435.1 Cellvibrionaceae bacterium
GAATTTGTGAGCAAAATGAAGCTGGGTGCCGAGGCTTTAGCAATGGGTGACCCAGCGGCGGCTTCGACCACCCTTGGGCCCATGGTGAGCCGCCAGCAAATGGATAAAGTCCTCAGTTACTACAAGCTTGCCGAGGCGGAGGGCGCGACCGTGATAACCGGCGGCAAGGCAGCCCAGCTCGACGGTGCCCTGGCCGGCGGCAATTGGATCGAGCCGACAATTTGGACCGGGCTGAGCGAGCGCTCTGCAGTGGTGCGCGATGAAATTTTTGGCCCCTGTACCCACATCGCCCCGTTCGATGATGAAGCCGAGGTCATTACCCTGGCGAACGATACAAAATACGGACTGTGCGCTTCGGTGTGGACAGAAAATGCAGCCACTGCACATCGTGTTAGCCAACAACTGGAGGTTGGCATTGTATGGGCCAATTGTTGGTTCCTGCGTGATTTAAGAACCGCCTTTGGCGGTGCCAAACAATCGGGTATTGGCCGTGAAGGCGGCGTTCACTCACTCGAATTTTACACTG
>JAOXRV010000411.1 GCA_025800435.1 Cellvibrionaceae bacterium
GAAAACCAATGAAGAAAGGCAGAAAAAGAGTGAAAAAGACTGTTTTTGGATTGGTGCTAACACGCCCTAATAATAAATACTAGGTTAGAACAAAAAAGGCCCAATCTAAAATTAGATTGGGCCCTGAGGAAGGCGGCGACCTACTCTCCCACCTGATGTGGCAGTACCATCGGCGCTAACGGGCTTAACCATCCTGTTCGGTATGGGAAGGGGTGGGCCCCGTTGCCATGGCCACCTAAATTATTGGTCCAAGGTTTCCGGTCTCAGGTTACAGGGGCGATGGCCCTGTAACTTTGGACCTTTGACATTGGACCGCAGCCTTGCTGCGATATTGTTGACATATCGGGAAGGTCAAGGGAAGAGATCTGTGCTTTCGAAACGTCCGTTAAGGAGCTGCGGGGGGCGGTGCCCAAGCATACGGGCAATTAGTACCGCTCGGCTGCGGACATCGCTGCCCTTGCACCTACGGCCTATCGACGTGGTCATCTCCCACGGCCCTTTAAAGAAATCCCATCTTGTGGCGGGTTTCGCGCTTATATGCTTTCAGCGCTTATCCCATCCCGACTTAGCTACCCAGCGATGCCCCTGGCGGGACAACTGGTGCACCAGCGGTCGGTCCAGTTCGGTCCTCTCGTACTAGAACCAGATCCACTCA
>JAOXRV010000443.1 GCA_025800435.1 Cellvibrionaceae bacterium
GGTATCAGCGCCTGTTTGCTGGGGGACGAGGTGCGTTACAACGCCGGCCACAAACGCTCTGGCCTGTGCCTGGATAAGCTCGGTCCTTTGCTCAGTTACCAAAAGTTTTGCCCAGAGATGGCGGCCGGCTTTGGCACCCCCCGCCCCACCCTGCGCCTGTATGGTGATGTTGATAGCCCGCAACTGGTCTATAACCCCGGCCAAAATAAAAACTTGGATTTTAACCATGATCACGCCCAGCAGTTACGCCAGGGTTTTGAACCGCTAGTGGGGGCCACGGCAGCGCTGGATGGCTATGTCTTGATGAGTAACTCGCCCAGCTGTGGAATGGAGCGGGTTAAGGTTTACCATCGCGCCGCCAGTGGTTTTGAGGGTTGGCATATGGGCCGGGGCTTGTTTGCCGCTGCCTTAATGAAGGCTCAGCCGCTGTTGCCGGTGGAGGAAGAGGGGCGTTTGAATGACCCCCAACTCATTGATAGTTTTGTGTCTCGGGTATTTGCCCACTGGGATTTTCGCCAGCGGGTGTTGGGCAAAGGCAGCTTTACCGAGCTACTGAATTTTCACAGCCGCTATAAATACCTATTAATGGCCCACAGTGTGCCCGCTTACCAAGAGGCGGGGCGCTTACTGGCGACTCGGTGCAAAGAAGATTTTGAGCGCCAGTGCCAGGATTATTTTACCGTGTTAATGGCGGGGCTTAAGCAGGTGGCGACGCGCAAAAGTCACAGCAATGCGCTGTTGCATGTGCTCGGTTATTTGCGCGACCAATTGCCCGGCCCGGCGCGCCAAGATTTGGCCGACCATATTCACCGCTACCGCCGGGGCGAGATTTTTCTGGCCACCCCTATGGCTCTGCTAAAGCATTATTTGCAACAATACGGCAGCGACTATATTTGCCAGCAGGTTTACTTGGAGCCCTACCCCGATAGCCTGGGGCTGCGCAATGCCATTTAAATGGGCAGGCCCATATCTTCTTTTACGGTTTCAATCACAATATAAGTGTGGGTTTGGGCTACCCCCGGCAGGTCGACCAGCTTGCCCAGTACATCCCGGTAAGAGGCCATATCTTCCATCCGCAGTTTAACCAGGTAGTCAAAACCACCGGCAACCATATCGCACTCGGCTACCTGGGGCAGGGTCACTACCGCTTGTTTAAAATTATCGAACACATCGCCAGTGGTGCGATCCAGGGTCACTTGCACATAGGCCACCATGGCCAGGTTGAGCTTGCCCGCGTCGAGCTTGGCTCCGTAGCTGCGAATATAGCCCTCGGCCTCCAGCCGGCGCACCCGCTCCAGGCAGGGGCTGGGGCTTAGGTGCACCCGGCTGGCCAACTCCACATTGGAAATACGGCCTTCTTGCTGCAGGGTATTGAGTATCACCAGATCGGTGCGGTCGGGTTGATAGGGTTTATCACTCTTAAATTTTCGGCTCATGATGTTGGCTCTGGCTGTTGATTAATAGGCCTTCACTGTGGTGATTCATAAACTATTGTTTTGTGTAATGTCTCAAGCGCGAAATATTGTGTTATTTATTTGCTGTATTTGCAATCTAATTCTGATGTTAAATACCTATAATGCCAAATAATTAAATAGCGATTTAGCCAGTGGAGCCGCCCCATGTTAGACAGCATCGACTATAGCCCGGCCACCCCCCTGCAGCGGCAGCTTCGCAGCCGCTACCGTGAGGATGAAAACCGGGTGCTCGCGCACCTATTACAGCAAAATCAGCTCGATGCCCCGAGCCGGGCCCGAATCTGGGCCCGGGCCAAAGGCCTTATTGAATATATCCGCCAGCGCCAACAGGGTAAGGGTGGGGTCGATGCGCTGTTGCAGGAGTTTTCGCTCTCCACCGAAGAGGGCATTGTGCTGATGTGCCTGGCCGAGGCGCTGCTGCGGGTGCCCGATAAGCACACCATGGATCGCTTGATTCGGGATAAGCTCGCCGGCGGTGACTGGGATGCCCACCTGGGTAATTCCGACTCCCTGTTTGTTAACGCCTCGGCCTGGGGGCTGTTGCTCAGTGGCAAAATGGTCAGCTATGGCGACGAGCAGAACAGCCATCGCTTTGGGGTGCTCAAGCAAACCATGGGGCGTATGGGCGAGCCGGTAATCCGCCGGGCGGTGCGCTACGCGATGGAGATAATGGGCACTCAATTTGTATTGGGCACTAATATTGGTCAGGCGCTGGAGCAGGCCAAGGTCGCCGAGGCCGATGGCTTTCGCTACTCCTACGATATGCTCGGCGAGGGCGCGCGCACCGAAGAGGATGCCCAGCGCTACCTGGCCAGCTATAACAGCGCCATCGAGCAAATCGGTGCGGCGGCGGCCCAGGGCGGGCCCGATAAACAAGGCCCAGAGCCCAGCCCTGGCATCTCGGTCAAGCTATCGGCGATTCACCCGCGCTATG
>JAOXRV010000451.1 GCA_025800435.1 Cellvibrionaceae bacterium
CTGCTGCGCACAAAAGCCGTCTGTGTTATCGCTAAAGCTGTTAAGTTCGCCTTCCCAGTAATACTGCGCTTGTGCGTCTTCCGGAAGCCAGCGTTCATCGGTTTTCCAGTCCGGCAGTTTGGCAGCCGCTGTTGAGCATATGAGTTTGTTGGTGGGGTGCGAATCTAAGGCAGCCCTAAATCCTGCTGCTGTTATTATCTTCGGTTCCATCGGTGCGCAGAGCGGGTGCGACTTGCGCCCTAGGTACAGCTGAAATTTGGGTTTTAATAGGGCCTGTCGAATATCGTCGAGCGTCCAGTTGCTGCCGATATCTTTTAAAGCGATAAGCGCCTGGCTATCGCACAAATACTCCCTTCCGGAAAGTATAGTTCCCAAGCGCGCTTTGCCTTTAATCAGTTCATCGCGCCTGGTTGCATAGTTGAGTTTACCGGTAGAGTCGGGCACTTGTGTTGTATGGTAGTCGCGCAACAGATGACCGCCATTGATTACCTTACAAGCTTGGTGGTAACTGCCTGCTAGCTGCGCAAGGGCTTGTTCTTGGCTTCGCTTGATTCCTAACGCAGCGCCCAATAAGCCGGTAACGGCTGACTTACTGGGGTATGTTCCGCTGTGGCGTGTTTCGCCCACTGCTGGCTGGCCCCAGCTCGCCATGGCGCCGTAAAGCCTAAAGACTAAGTAGTCCATGGTAAGCCCCTTATTCGCTTACAAACGCCAACAGTTGTTTAAGGCTGCCGTTGCCGCTATTTGCATCGAATTCATAGTGTGCATCGGCGCAGGCGCCGTAAACACTGTCGAAATTATCACGTTGGGTTTTTATTGCCGCTATTGCATCGCCCGCATAGTCCTGGCTGTTGCTAATCGGCCTGAGGAAGGAAACAGACAGAGAGCGTGGTTGTTGGTCCCCTGTTTCGGCCAGCACGTAGGAGGCATAAGCCCTACTACCAAAGCTGTTTTGTTTGCCGGTAGGCGCTACTTTAATGGCGGTTTCTGTAAGCGCCGCAATCGCTTTTTTTGCAAGGGCTTGATCGCCATTGAGGTTGTCGATTAGCTCATCATTATTAATGCAGATATATGAGTAAAACAGTCCGGCGGCAAAACCGGTTTCGCCAATATGAGCGGCGCCTGCGTCTTCGCTGTGATCATTAAGGTCATCCACGGCTGTGAAATAATCGTCCTCTATGACCACGGGGTGTACAGAGATGGCATGTGCAACTTGGCAGGCTGCTTCAACGTTAAAGGCTGGGCTTGAAGCTAGCATGCGGCCAAACAGCGCGATATCGACAGCCATTTCATCGCTGCGCAGAATTTTAAGCTCATCCTTGTTGGGCTTTCTCTGCTCGGCAACTAGCGTCTGGGCCAGGGCGTTAACCGCGGCTTGCTCGCTAGGGCTGATATGTACAAGTTGTTCAATTTCAAGCTCAATTAAAGGGTGATTTTTGTCAGC
>JAOXRV010000477.1 GCA_025800435.1 Cellvibrionaceae bacterium
CGTATAAAACACCGTTGCCTGGCTCGCGCTAACATTATTGTCACCCACTGCGCTTGCAGCCACTTCAATTTGATATTGCCCACGCCGGGCTTGCTCCACCGGTAAGCGCACCCTAAGCGGCAGGGTATATACCTCGCCCGCCTCTAGGTAAACCCGGCGCTTGCTGTCAATTTCAAAACCCGCCTGGGTGGCAATGCTCAAACTAAAATACCCTGCCTGGTTGCTCATATTGTTTAGCTTGAGCGTGTAGACGTTCTCGATAAAACCTCCGCGCTGGCGGTACAGGTGGACACCTCGGTCGCGGATAATATCTACCCCCAGCGGAATGCGGCTGTCGAGGCTAATGGAGAATGCCCCGATCATAATCAGCAGCATGGCGCTGTAGCCGAGCAGGCGCGGCCGCCACAAACGCGGCCAGAATTTTTCATTGCCACGCTCACTACTGAAACTGATCAGGCCCTTGGCATAGCCCATTCGCTCCATTACATTATCGCAGGCGTCGATACACAGGCCACAATCAATGCACTCGGCCTGCAGGCCATCGCGGATATCAATATCCGCCGGGCACACCTGCACACACCAATCGCAATCTATACAATCACCCAGGCCCTGTTTTTTGTAATCGGCCTTGCGGCTGCGCGCGCCTCGGTTTTCGCCCCGGGCCTGGTCGTAGCTCACCAATAGTGTGTCGCGGTCATACATTACCGACTGAAAGCGAGAATAGGGGCACATATGTTTACACACTTGCTCGCGCAAATAGCCCGCATTTAGGTAAGTGAGCAAGGCAAACAAGCCCACCCAAATATAAGCTTGCAGCGGCGCGGCGGCACCGAATAAGTCTGTCAGTAAATCGCGCACCCCGTAAAAGTAGGCAATAAACGTCACCGAGGTAAGCAGCGAAATTAACAGCCAAACACTGTGCTTGGCCGTTTTACGCAACAGTTTTTCCAGCCCCCAGGGGGCTGCATCCAGTTTGATGCGGCTATTGCGCTCGCCCTCGCAGCGCTCTTCCACCCAAATAAACATTAAGGTCCACACCGTTTGCGGGCAGCTAAACCCGCACCACACCCGGCCTGCCCAAACCGTCACCGCAAACAGGCCAAAGGCGGCAATAATTAATAGCCAGGCTAATAAAATTCCATCTTGAGGCCAAAACGTGGCCCAAAAGATATGAAACTGCTGGGCACTTAGATCGAAAAACACCGCTGGGCGGCCATCAATCTTCAGCCAAGGGGTCAGCAAAAATGCCAATAACAAAGGGGTGCTGATCGCCCGGCGCAAGCGTTGCCAGCGGCCCTCGGTCTTGCGCACATAAACCTTTTTACTGTGGTATAAATCTTTACTGTGGCTACTCGGCAGCGCCACAGTGGGAATCAGTTTGCTCACGGTATAAGCCTATTTAGGTGTAATCACGGAGCAGATTTTAGGCCCAGCAGCAAAACGGGTACAGATTCAAAAAAATGTTTATAATTGAGCACAGATGACTCGCAAGGCCATCTGTACCCCCAAAAAATAGGCAAACTGTACCCATGCCAGAACTGCTCTACTTACAACTGGCCGCGCGCCTGCGCCGAGAGATCGAAACGGGCCAGCGCAGTGCTGGCGACAAACTACCCTCGATACGCCAACTGTGTCGGCAAACACAGCTGTCTAAATCCACCGTGTTGGCGGCCTATGAACGCTTGGAAGCGGACGGTTTAATTCGCGCCCAAAGCCGCAGTGGTTATTATGTGGCCGCCAGGCAGCAGGCCCTGGAACTGCCGGCCACCAGCAGCCCAGTGACCAGACCGGCGAGTATCGACAGCGAGCAACTGCTGTTGGATATTATGGCCCAGGGTGCGGCCTTTGATTTACTGGGGGATAAACAAGCCAGGGCCAGCGAGCCCGAGCCCAACAATGAACCGCTGCGCCGCTGCTTAAGCCGGGCCCAGCGACGCCAAACCAGCCAGGAATATTTGTACTACGATGAGCCCATGGGCCTGGCCAGCCTGCGCCAGCAAATTGTGCCGCTGATGCAACACGGCGGCGCCCAGGTGGATGCCCAACAACTGCTGATCAGCAACGGCTGCCAGCACAGTTTAATGATGGCGCTAATGGCCACCACCCAAGCTGGGGACACGGTGGCCCTGGAATCACCCGGGTTTTACGGCAGTATTCAATTGCTCGAAGCACTTGGCTTAAAAGCCATTGAGCTACCCTGCTCGGCGGCCACCGGGCTCAGCCCCGATGCCCTGGCCCTGGCCTTAGAGCATTGGCCGATTAAAGCCCTGATTGTCAGCCCTTGCTACGCCACCCCCACCGGCGCCTGTATGCCAGAGGAAAACAAACAAGCGCTGGTAGCCCTTTGCCAGCAACACGATGTCGCCATTATTGAAGACGATATTTACGGCGAGCTGTACTTTGGCCTGCAGCGCCCGCGCAGTTTGTACTCTTACGCCAGCGATGGTCGGGTTCTGCTGTGCTCTTCGTTCGCCAAAAATTTATCCCGCGACCTGCGTATCGGCTGGATAGCTCCGGGGCGCTACCTGGATAAAGTGAAACGGCTTAAATTGGCCAGCCAATTGGCCAGCAGCCAAGCCCTGCAACAGGGTTTAAGCTATTACCTGGCCGAGGCCAGTTTTGAGCGCCACTTACGCCGTAAGCGCCAGCAATATCAACAGCGCTGCCAACAGTTACTGGGCCTAATACAAACCCATTTACCCATGGCCAAAAGCTGCAGCCAACCCCAAGGCGGCCTGGCCCTTTGGCTGGAGCTGCCCGAGCATATCAATAGCGTAGAACTCTACAACCAGGCCCGTAGCGAGGGGATTGTGCTGAGCCCGGGGCCAATGTTCACCGCCCAAAATCGTTACCGCAATTTTTTACGCCTGAGCTTTGCCCACCCCTGGAACAGCGCTCGGCAGCAGGCCATTATGCGTTTGGGGGAATTGGTCGAAGCTGACGGGCTATTGGCAAACCGCCAAAACTGTGCCAATGTGCGCGGTTAATGCAACACAAGAACTGCCCCAGAGCCACCCATGTTCTTCGAAAACGACCGCAGCCAATTCTTTAAGCCCCTGACCGGCAAATACCGCGAACAGGTGTTGGAATGTCTGCGCCTATTGCACGAACGGTTGTACAGTTCGCAGGCGGATTACGGCGAGTCACTCAAGCGCGAGCAGGTGTTGGATGTGTTTATCGAGGCACTGGAGCGCGCCCCGATGCTAGAGGGAGACGAGGACGAGGGCCGCTTTCACAATAGCCGTGAACAGGCCACCTGGGTGCTTAACTCGCTGGTGGAATACGGCTGGCTCAAGCGCGATAAAGACGAGGCCTCGTTTCAGTCGACCTACCCTTTTAGCCGCACCGGCCGTTTATTTACCCAAACCCTGGTCGAGGTCGACGGCCGCGGGGTGCGCACTCGCCACCGCAATACGCGCAATACCCTCAACGCCCTGGCGGCGTTTTTAGAGCGTGGGGAAGTCTACGATCTGATCGATGCCCAGGAACACTCGGAACGGATCATTGCGGATTTTAGCGACATAATCGCCGAGTTAGAAGATCGCAAGCGCGAACTGGTCAAAGAGGTTGAGGCCCAACAACTGGTGCAACAGGCCAGCGACCAGTTTTTTGATTTTATGGAAAAACGCTTTCAGCCGGATGTGGCAATTCGCTTATCGGCCGACAGCGTGGAAAAACACCGCGAGAGCATTCAAACCACAATAGAGCGGATTCGCCGCAAGCCCAAAGCCTGGAAGCAAAACGCCGAGCGCGAACTGCGCCGCATGGCGCCCGAGCTGATCGACAGCCAAGACAACTCGGTACTGTGGCAGCTGCTCGACAGCATTGACACGCGCATGCGCAACGCCGCCGAAATTATGCTGCCGGCCCTGCGCCGTACCCTGCAGGGCTTTACCAACCGCGCCGATATTATTATTCGCCAACTCAGCTATCTGCACAACCAGCAACACAGCGATATTGTCGGCCTGTGCCGCGACCTGGCCGAGCTGGATCAGCAAGCCTTTGCCCAGCGTCTGCACAGCGCCGGCGAGGCCATGGCCGGGCTCAAGCTAGGCCTTATCGACCCGGCCCAGGTACAGCTGCGCAAGCGCAAGCAAAACCGCCTGGCAAAAACCCAAATTCAAGAATTAGCGGCGCCAGATCAGGCCACCTTGCGCGAGCTGGAAATTGCCCAGCTGCTCGAAAAGGCCTTTAATATCAACGCCGGCGCCATGCGCGATTATTTGCGCAGCGCGCTGGGCGCAGGCCGCCAAATCGACAGCCGTGAACTGCCCATCAACGGCGCCGAGGATCTGTTATCGCTCAGCCATATTATTGAACTGGGCAGCGCCGAGCAGCGCGCCAAAGGCTTTGCTTTGCAGCTTGAACCCAGCCACACCATTAGCGACGAGCATTATTTTAAGCGCCGCGATGGCTTTTTACTAAAACTGGAACACGATGATCATCACTGATGCTTTAACCCAGGCGCTGGCCGCCAAGGGCGCCACTTTTGCCCAGTTTTCCGAACTGCTGATTCGGCTGCTGGACCACAGCGTACTGTGCCGCCACGAAAGTAAACGCGAAGCCGAACTCTACGACCGCTACCTGCAACTGCAAGAGTTAGTCGAAGACTACCTCAGTGTATTGCAGATACGCACCCTGCACGAACCCAGGTTTCACTCACTGCGTTTGTTTCCCCCCGGCGCCGAAGTGCCGGGTCTGGCCGATCCCCAAGACGGCAGCAACAGCGGCCTGCGTGAGCGCCTAAGCCAACAGGAAGTGGCCACTATTCTGGTGTTGCGGGCCGAATACGACAAAGCCCTGCGCGAGGGGCAAATCGACCAACAAGGCGAGGCCACACTGCCGTTGGAAGCGCTAAATTTAGCCAGTAAAAACCTGCTTAAGCGACCCCTGCCCGAAACCAGCACCGAGCGCCAGGCGCTGTTTCGGCGGCTGCGGCGACTGCGGCTGATTCGCAGCGCCAACGAAGAACTGGCCGACGACAGCGAAGCCTGGATTGTCATTCGCCCGGATATCACCAGCCTGGTAAGCGATACCGTACTGGGCCAATTGCTCGACCCAGGCGAACACCCAAGCGACACCGCCACAGACACAGATTTGCCCAGT
>JAOXRV010000496.1 GCA_025800435.1 Cellvibrionaceae bacterium
ATACAAGACGGCGGCGTACCTATTAAGTCCTGGACTGTGGGTGTGCCCTTTGAAGCTGAGGCCAAACAGCAACTTAAAAATATCGCCCGCATGCCCTTTATTCACCGCTGGGTGGCGGCCATGCCCGATGTGCATTTAGGCAAAGGCGCCACCATTGGTAGCGTGGTGCCAACCCTGGGGGCGGTGATTCCCGCCGCGGTTGGGGTGGATATTGGCTGCGGCATGATGGCGGTGCGCACCAGCCTTAAGGCAGCGGATCTGCCGGATAATCTGGCCGGGGTGCGCTCGGCGATTGAACGCGCTGTGCCCCATGGGCGCTCGGCCCGGGCCCGAGGTGGCCGGGATAAAGGCGCCTGGGCCGATGCGCCCAAGGATGTGATGGCTGCCTGGCTGCCATTGGCCAAGCAGTTTGAGCGTTTGGCAGAGCAGCACCGGGTGTTAAAAAACACCAACAACCTAAATCATCTGGGCACCTTGGGTACAGGTAACCACTTTATTGAAATGTGCCTGGATGAACATGGCAGCGTGTGGTTAATGCTGCACAGCGGCTCTCGGGGTGTTGGTAACCGTATTGGCACCCACTTTATTGAAACCGCCAAAAAAGATATGGAGCGCTGGCATATCCAGCTGCCCGATTCAGATTTGGCCTATTTGCCCGAGGGCAGCGATCACTTTGATCAGTATATTGAGGCGGTGGAATGGGCCCAAAACTTTGCCCGCATTAACCGCGAAGTGATGATGGCCCGGGTGATTACTGCTGTGAGCGATAGCTTAGGTGTGCCCTTTGATGCGCGTATGGAGGCGGTCAATTGTCACCATAACTATGTCTCGCGCGAGCACCACTACGGTAAAAATGTACTGGTAACTCGAAAGGGTGCGGTGCGAGCACGCCGTGATGAAATGGGCATTATTCCCGGCAGCATGGGGGCGCGTTCATTTATTGTGCGCGGACTCGGTAACGAAGAGAGCTTTTGCAGTTGCAGCCACGGTGCTGGACGAGTGATGTCCCGTACCAAGGCTAAAAAGCTGGTGTCTTTAGAAGAGCACCGCCGGGCCACCGCCGATGTGGAGTGCCGTAAAGATGAAGGGGTGATCGATGAGACCCCATCGGCCTATAAGCCGATTGAAAAAGTAATGGCCGCCCAGCGCGATTTAGTTGAGGTGGTGTACACCTTAAAGCAAGTGGTCTGTGTAAAAGGCTAAAGGCCAAGGATATAAACGTGATTGAAATAGATGGTTCACAAGGCGAGGGCGGTGGGCAGATTTTTCGTAGCGCCTTGACCCTGTCCATGTGTTTGGGCAGGCCGGTGCGCATTCACAATATTCGTGCGCGCCGGGCCAAGCCGGGTTTGCTGCGCCAGCACCTGTGTTGCCTGCGCGCGGCTAGCCAAATAAGCGGGGCCCAAGTCAGCGGCGACGAAATTGGCGCTAGCGAAGTGTGCTTTAAGCCTAGCCCGGTAAGCGCAGGCAGCTATCAGTTTGCGGTGGGCTCGGCGGGCAGTACCAGCTTGGTTATGCAAACGATATTACTGCCCCTGGCCTTTGCCGATGAGCCGAGTGAGTTGTTGTTACAAGGGGGCACCCATAATGGCAGCGCCCCCAGCTATGACTATATCGAGCAGTGTTTTTTGCCGGTATTGGAGACACTGGGGTATCGCGCCATTCCCGAGCTAAAAGCCTATGGTTTTTATCCGGCTGGTGGTGGGGCATGGAAGCTTCGCATAGAACCGGTAAGCGGAATAAAGCGGCTGCTGCTAACCCAGCGGGGTGAGGTAGTAGAACAGTTGGCCGTGGCGACCTCGTCGCGCATACCTGTCCACGTTAATGAGCGCGAGCTGGAGCATATACACAAAAAATTGTTATGGCCCCGTGAGCAACTTCAGCCGCGCACAGTGCCCTCCCAAGGGCCGGGCAACATAGTTTCCTTGCGTGTACGCGGTGAAGGCTTTAGCGAGATAGTCGAAGTAGTTGGTGAAAAACAGTTAAGTGCCGAGCGTGTAGCCGGCCGGGCAGTGCAACAGCTAAAGCAATATTTAGCTGCAGGAGTGCCAGTGGGTGAACACCTGGCGGATCAGCTGCTGCTGCCGATGGCACTGGGTAATGGCGGGGTGTTTACCACCGTAAAGCCAAGCGATCACCTGCTTAGCAATAAAGCAGTGATCGAGCAATTTATGGATATTGAAATAAAAGTTAGCCAGCTGAATAAATCCGTATGGCAGCTTGAAGTGAATAAATAGCCCCGTTTTGCAGCGCGAACCGGGCGGCGCCGCTGACCGGTAAATAAGCCCCGGTTAATTACGCTAGCGGGGCTTTTTTATGGTCTGTAGCCAAGTGGTAAGGCATCCGGCTGTTAACCGGAAGATCGTAGGTTCGATCTTTACCAGACCAGCCAAACAACTGGGGTGTGGCATAGCGGTTGTGCACCGGCCTTTTAAGCCGGCTTAGGTGGGCTCGATTCCCACTGCCCCAACCAAATTAAGGAAGATTAACAGCACAGGGGAAGTGCGTGTTAATGAATGTGGTACAGCAGTTAGTTGCAGTACCACCACAGCGTTTGGGTAAGTGGTTTAAATTAGCGGTACTGGCTCGGTATGCCAGGCTGGCACAAGCGTTATTAATGTGTTGTGTACCAATTTGAAACACCCCTAGACACCTACTTGGTAGCTCAGTCGGGAGAGCAGTCGATATTTAATCGAGAGGTCGCAGGTTCGAACCCTGCACAAGTAACCGGGTAAGGCGAAAGCCTGGGGTTCGACTCCCCTTCAGGATTTTTTCCTGTTTGAAATAAGAGGCCCATGGTTTGGCGGCTGCCTTTATGACCACTAAGTCGCGATTTAGCGTTTTGGTGGCTTAAGGGTAAGTGCTTAAACGCTGACCGTGTAGTCGCCCTGGGTGGCTAATTGAGCACGCCCTATGACTAAGCTGCGCGTCATTATTGTGGGACTGTTTAACACAATAGTGAGGTAGAGCCGCTGGTAACAAGGCCGGCTCAATTTAATCCCACGGCCCCTGTAC
>JAOXRV010000499.1 GCA_025800435.1 Cellvibrionaceae bacterium
GTAAGTATTGTGATGACAATCTGATTTTAAAAAAGCTTGGGCGGTGTCGATCGTGCTTTTGGCTCTCGCTACTGCTTTGGCTGGGGTGTGCCGTGTTATGGTGGGGGCTATATCACTATGAAGCTGAATACGTTCAACAGGTCGCCGCCTTGGTTGGTGCGGTTTTTGGCGGAGGGCTGTTTGTTGGGCACCTTGTATTTGGGGTGGTATACCGACTGACGGGGCAAGATGGCATCTTCTCACCGGCGGAGCCAGAGCAGTAACCGCTTTTTACGCATTGCCAGCAATATTGCTGTGGCAATGAGGTAAACAATCGGTAAACCAAGGCTGAACTTTTCTGCCCAGTAATAGTGGATCACCGCTGCTGCCGTTGCTGGGTAAACCCATGCATGTAGTTTAAGCCAAGCACGCCCCATTGCTTTTCGGATGGCGTGCAATGAGGTGGCAGCCAACAACAGCAACACCAACCATGCAAACATCCCAACGGTAATGTAAGGGCGCTGTAATATATCTTCGAGCAATGTGTGCCACTCCCACTGTAATTCAAACCACAGGTAAACCAGCAGGTGCAGCACGGCATAAAAAAAGCTATATAAGCCGAGTAACCGACGGTTTTGCATGAAAATAGGCAGGCGGAATTGCCGCTGTAATGGGCTGATTAGCAGCGTTGCCAACAGGCAATGAATGGCTCCTTTGCCATAAAAATGCAAAAGTGCTTTAACCGGATCGGCGCCAAGCTGGTTAATGGAGGCTTGCCAAAACACCCACACGGCGGGCGTGAGGCAAACTAAATGGATGGCGACTTTACTCAGCCGCAATGTGGT
>JAOXRV010000508.1 GCA_025800435.1 Cellvibrionaceae bacterium
CGATACGAATGCACTTAAGACTGATAAAAATATCTTTTAGCTCTACCCCATAGGCGCCGATATTCTGAATCGGGGCGGCGCCGACACTGCCCGGAATTAAGGCCAGGTTTTCTAAACCGTAACGGCCCTGCTGACAGCAGGCAGCCACCAACTGGTGCCAGTTTTGCCCAGACTGGGCGCGAACCTGATCACCCTCTATCACAAAGCCCTGGTTTTGCATATGAATCACCAGGCCGGGGAAGTGAGCGGGCAAAATAACATTGCTGCCACCGCCGAGTACCAACAGCGGCAACGGCTGCTGCCGGTACCAGGCGAGCGCCGCTTCAATTTCAACGGCGTTAGTCACCGGCCAGTAATAATCGGCCACACAGGGCAAAGCCAGGGTATTAAGGTGGTCTAGGGCTACCTGCTGTTGCAGCATTATCAGGCCCCACTGGGCTGGGTTAAGCCGTGGCGCTGACAAATATCCGCCAATAGGCCGGTGGTGGCGGCCTCTAGCAAATCCAACACCTGCTCAAAGCCATCCTCGCCGCCGTAGTAGGGATCGGGCACCTCCACCGGCACCTCAACCCCTGGCTTTGGGTAGCCGGCGGGTAAATAATCGAGCATCAGCGCCAGCTGGCCGCCGTAGGGGCGCACTTGCTGGGCCTCAATATCCGCCAGGTTTTGGCGGTCCATGGGAATAATGTAGTCAAAGCGGTCAAAGTCGGCGGCTTTAAACTGGCGAGCCCTGAGCGGGCTTAAATCGTAACCGCGCTGGGCTGCGTGGGCAGTGGCCCGCGCATCGGGGCCCTTGCCCACATGCCACTGGCCGGTGCCGGCCGAATCCACCGCGACCAAGCCCGCCAAACCGGCGTCCGCCACCTGCCGGCGCATAATGCCATCGGCACTGGGGGAACGGCAGATATTGCCCAGGCAGACAAATAGGACGGATACTTTGGCTGGCTTAGTCACGGTTAGCTCCGAAATGCGCGATATGGGTTTTGAGGGCTATTATAGAGGAAATAGCCGAACAAATAGTTATAAAGCTTTAGCTGCCCACAATAGCATTGAGCCTTAGGGTGGCATCTGCCAGTGAATTTCGCTATCCCTCTTGTGCTTGCTTCAGTAATTGCGCCCAATTATCAGGAGGATTGCCAGCATCCAGCATCTTTTCAAACACAAAATAAGCATCGCTTTTACTGCCATAGGCTCGTTTGTTAGCGTCGTCGTTAACCCACGCATAAACAATAATTTTAGATTCACTGTGGTAGCGAAAGAACAGCCGGTACTGCTGGAAAAACTTAGCTCGGAACCAATGTTTTCTGCCGTCACCCAGTGTCCCGCCCTGCCGGTATTCGGCTAGATGAGGATCTTGCGGTATTTTAGTGAAAGCCAGCTTATGTATAGCCGCCAATCGCTTGGCCGCATTTTTCTTTTGATAGCC
>JAOXRV010000510.1 GCA_025800435.1 Cellvibrionaceae bacterium
CCGATCTGGGCATGCCAGTGTACGGCAAGGTCACCCTAAATGATGCGCAAATAGCCTGTGAGCGCTATGCCCGCAAGAGCTTGGGCCGACAGATAAAAACCCTGTCCATGGATAACCGCTCCAGTCGCCTAGACCGAAAAAAAGGTTGGTATATGGTGTATATGGAGGCCTATATGTACCGCCAGGGCAGCAGCGGCCCTACCGATCACTACTACCTTAACTGCGCCTCCGAGAAAAACGAGCTGAGCCTAGCCAAGTTTGAGATCATCAAGAACGAGGATGAAAAGATTAAGGCCAAGCGCAAAGAGAAATCCAGCCGCTACGGCTGGCAATAGCCCCGTTAAAGGCCCCTTATCCCCAAAATACCGCCCGGCGAAATTAAGCTAAATTTGGTCATGATTTCGTCAAGCGGTATCTGTATAATGCCGCCCCTTCTTATCCGGGCCAGAGTCCGGCCCCGATAGCGACAGAGACAGTTGAGACAAACACAGTGATCGAGAACTTACGCAATATTGCCATTATTGCCCACGTTGACCATGGCAAAACCACCCTTGTTGATAAACTGCTGAGCCAGTCCGGCACCCTGAGCCGCCGGGACGAGGGCGCCGAGCGGGTGATGGACTCCAACGACCAGGAAAAAGAGCGCGGCATTACCATCCTGGCCAAGAACACCGCGATTGAGTGGAATGGCTACCGCATCAATATTGTGGATACCCCTGGGCACGCCGACTTCGGCGGCGAGGTTGAGCGGGTGTTGTCGATGGTCGACTCGGTACTGCTGCTGGTGGATGCGGTGGATGGCCCCATGCCCCAGACCCGCTTTGTAACCTCTAAGGCCTTTGAAAAGGGCTTAAACCCCATTGTGGTGGTCAACAAAGTCGATCGCCCCGGCGCCCGCCCCGACTGGGTGGTAGACCAGGTGTTCGACCTGTTCGACCGTCTCGGCGCCACCGATGATCAGCTCGACTTCCCGATTATTTACGCCTCTGCCCTCAACGGCGTGGCCGGCCACGAGCCAGATGAGCTGGCCGATGATATGACCCCGCTGTTTGAAATGATCACCGAGCGCGTATCGGCCCCTGATGTCGACCCAGAGGGCGATTTCCAGATGCAAATTTCCGCGCTGGATTACGACAGCTATGTGGGTGTTATCGGTGTTGGTCGTATCACCCGCGGTACTTTGGCGCCCAACCAGCAGGTGGTGGTTGCCAGCGCAGATGGCTCCACCCGCAAGGGCAAGGTGCTGAATGTAAAAGGCTACCTGGGCTTGGATCGGGTGGATACCGAGCTGGCCAGCGCCGGTGATATTGTTTGTATCAACGGTATTGATGGCCTCAGCATCTCCGACACCCTGTGTAACCCCGAGAATGTTGAAGCCCTGCCTGCCCTGAGCGTGGATGAACCCACCGTATCGATGACCTTTATGGTAAACGATTCGCCCTTTGCCGGTTTAGAGGGCAAGCTGGTGACCTCGCGCAATATTAAAGAGCGCCTAGACCAAGAGCTGATTCACAACGTTGCCCTGCGCGTACAGCAGGGCGATAGCGCCGATAAATTTATCGTCTCCGGTCGCGGTGAGCTGCACCTGTCGGTACTGATCGAAACCATGCGCCGCGAAGGCTTCGAGATGGGCGTATCCCGCCCCGAGGTGGTGCAAAAAGAAATCGACGGCGTACTGCAAGAGCCCTTTGAAGCGGTGGTGATCGATATTGAAGAGCAGCACCAGGGCGCGGTAATGGAAGAGCTGGGCCTGCGCAAGGCCGAGATGACCAATATGGAACCCGACGGTAAGGGCCGGGTGAAGCTGGAGTTTATTGTGCCCTCGCGCGGTTTGATCGGCTTCCGTGGTTTGTTCCTAACCCTGACCTCCGGCTCTGGCATTATGACCAGTATCTTCGACCACTATGGCGAGGTCAAAGCGGGTGAAGTGGCCAGCCGTCAAAACGGTGTGCTGGTGTCTATGGTTAAAGGTAAAACCCTGAGTTATTCGCTCTACAGCCTGCAAGATCGTGGGCGTCTATTCCTGGGCCACGGTGTGGATATTTACGAAGGCCAGATTATCGGTATTCACTCGCGCAGCAACGACCTGGCGGTAAACCCCACCAAGGGCAAGCAGCTGACCAATGTGCGCGCCAGCGGTACCGATGAAGCCACCGTGCTGACCCCGCCGATCAAACACACCCTAGAGCAGGCGCTGGAA
>JAOXRV010000520.1 GCA_025800435.1 Cellvibrionaceae bacterium
CGCTATTAAAGTTGACCGGGTTGTTGAGATCGACCGTACCCAAGGCAATCGCGGGCTCTTTGCCCTTAAACTGCACATTATCGCCGCCGCCACCTTCGACCTGAAACTTTAAATCGGCGCCAAAGCTGGAGAAGATCTTAATGCTGTCGCCATCGCTAACGGCACGGATGCCCTGCGCCTGTAGGTTGCCATCAATATTGATGGCCTCGGCGATATAGTCGTTGGTGATGGGTGATGGCAGGGCACCGAGCAAATTGGGCTGGCTAAGGGTCAGGTGCTTGCCATTTAAATACAGCTCAAAATCGGTACCCAGGCCATTGTCGTTAATTTTTATCTCGGTATAGGTCGAGGCGGTAGCGCTGATACCATCGGCCTCACTTAATATTGCCGCTGCCGCCTGGGCCGAATGGCCTGCGGGTATCACAATTTTTTGGCTCTCTACAACCCCTTCACCCAGGTTTTTGTGGATGGTGATCAGCTCTTCCACAATGGCATTACTGGCCTCGGTGCCCACGGCACCGGTCACTACTTCATGGCTAAATGGCGTTCGGCCCGCATTAAAGCCATTGCTTACCGCAAAGGTCTGGCCGCTATTATCAGGCAAAATTTCATTGCTAATACCGGGGCTATAAGCCAGATTTTCCAGCGGTGGCTTTAAACTCACCGGGTTGGCCGGGTCGGTATTGTCCAACACATCGTAGGAGGTTTCCGAGGTAAACTTGATCAGCAACGGCGGCGCTAAACTGCCCTCTTCGGCAAAAGTCGGCAGGCGCTCGCCGGTGGCCGGGTCGAGCACATTGACAATATTGCCGCGCGAAATAGTACCACTGCCGGTGTTACCTGCCGCGGTACCGGTAACAATAGGCTGGGCAAACGCCAGACCATTGGCTTTAATACCGGTTAAACCAATATCTTGCCCCCCCCGGTGGGTAGGCTTAATTAGAAACTCATCGCCCGGGGTAAAATTGCCGCTCTCAAGGTTAACGCGAATACCCTTGTATTCAATACTCTGGGGCAAAAACTCTTCGATCGCACCAGTTTGCACCGTGTTGCCGTTAGTATCGAGCAGCTCGTACACACTGGCGGCCCCGCCCGATAAGCGCAGCACATAATTATCGGCAGTCAATTCGGCGGTGTCGGTAATGTCGACGCTGATCACCCGGTCGTTGGGTGAGGCATTGTTTTGGTGGTAAGCCACCCGATCCAAGGTGGCGGCGCGGGTATT
>JAOXRV010000534.1 GCA_025800435.1 Cellvibrionaceae bacterium
GATAAGCCATCAATGGTGGGGTTTTGGAAATTGCGGTTAAAGGGGTTGGTAAAGGTTACTTTATCAAAGCTGTCCAGTTCCGATAGGCCCGCACCGGCAATGGCGCACTGGTAGGGGCTGTTGGGGCGCACCACTGCCGCCATCGCCGCATAACCACCGTAGGAGTAGCCAAACATGGCGATGCGATCTTTATCGGCAATACCCTGTTCTACCAGCCAGGCGGCGCCATCGTCTTTATCGTCTTGCATTTTTTGGCCCCACTCTTTATCGCCGGCACGCCAGAGTTTTTGGCCCCAGCCTTGAGAGCCGCGATATTGGGGCTGCAATACTGCATAGCCGCGATCGGCGAGAAACTGTACCCAGGGGTCAAAGCTTAAATAGTCCCGCGCCCAGGGCCCGCCGTGAGGCAGAATAATGGTTGGGTAGGGGGCTTTGCCGGTTTTGGGGGTGGCCAGAAAGGCGGGAATTTTGAGACCGTCGCGGGCCTTATAGTAAACAAATTTCATGCCCGCCAGCTGCTCTTCTTTTAGGTGCGGGTAGCGTTCGCCCAGGGGCAATAGCTGGCGCCCATTGACTAGCAAATAGTAAGAGCCGGCGTGGGTGGTACTGCTGGAGTATATCACCGCCAGGGTTTTATCCCGGGTGATTGAGGAGATGCTGTTGTCCCGCTGGGGCAGGGCAGCGTTGACTCGCTTGATTAGATCCTGCCAAGCTGGGTCGGTATAAATTATTGTTCTATCGGGGCCAGAGAGTACATAGCCGATAACATCATTCTTGCCCTTTTGATTGTAGCGGTCGGTGACTACGCCGCCCATTTCGAACTCTGGGTCGCTGTACAGTGGCTCGCCCAGGGTTTTAGTGACGGGGTCGTAGGTGCGAATCGCGGCTTTATCGAAGTTTTGGCTGTCCAGTACATACACAGTGCCATCGGCGGCAATGGTTTGAACTTCGATGCCGGCCCGATCCTGGGCATAGAACTTAAAGTGCTCTACCCACTTTTTGCTGTCGCCGGTGCGCAAGGCGGTGGTAAAGTGAATGCCCTTGCTGTCGGTTTTCAGTTGCTGTCGAATTTTTACTTGGCCCAGGCTATCGGTATTATAGCTGCTGCTGTCACCACCGCGAAAGATCTTCTTGCCGATCATGGTTTTGGTGTTTAACTCGACAAATTCGGTGGTGCCGTCGATCATAAACAGCTCCATCAACACTTTGTTGGGCTGGTCGCGCAGCATATTAACCACGTTGGCACCGCGGATATTGTTGCGGGTTCTAAACAATTCTTTGATTTTGCCGCTGCCATCGGCATTGGCCGCATATACTGGGCTGCGGAAGGTACGGGTGGGCTTGCCGCCAGCGCGAATATCAAATTTTTGGCGGCCAATAATCAGCAACTTGTCATCGCTGAGCCAATAGGCGCCGATAACCTTCGAACGCTTGGGTTTCATGCGCACCGGAGCTTTGCTTAAATCGGTCGTATCCCAAACCGAGACCTCCGGGGGTTGATTGACTCCGGTTAAGGTAATCGCCAGCATACGCTTACCGCTGGGGCTGAGCTGCACTTGCTCGATATAAGGGTCGTGGGACCAAGCCTCAATCGGGATTGGCTCGGCCTTAGCCGCGAGGCTGGCCAGCGCCAGCGAGACCAGGGCAATAGCTCTTGTCATGGTTAAATACATAAAAACTCCCTCATTAGTGTGCTGCTGCTAAGGCTGCCGGGCAATTTCGGCAGTGATCCCAGCATTATTCTGAATAAAGCTGCCTCGGGGCGGACGAAATAAGGCAGCTAGGGTGCCTCTGAAAAACTCGGCGGTGCTCAGGCCGCGAGTCACCCCAGCAGCTAATAATAATTGCTTATGACTACTAAACAATAGTTTCACTATAAATTATTGCCAAAAGCCAGATAATAAATACAAACTAGCAATTTTTATTGAGGTGACACTCATTTCTTTCGTTTTAGACGTTGGTGACAGCTCTAATTTGCCCGCTGCAGGCATATTGCCAGCGCTGGCTTAGACTGATCCCACCCAGAGGAGAGCCCTGTCATTGCAATGGCAGCGGCATTAAAACACCCAAATATAAAGGTGCTAACGCTGTGAAAAAACTAAACAAGCAATTATTGCCCGCTTGTTCCGCACTTGCGCTGTGCGGTGCCGCCGGTCTTTTTGCCACGCCAGTCTATGCCCAAGAGGCGCTGCAGACTGAAACCGTCGAGGCCCAGGCAGCCACTGACGAGCAGGCAGTTAAAAAGAAAGTACGGGCTATCGATGAAGAAATTGTGGTGACAGGCTCGCGTATTCGCCGCGACGAATTTACCAGTACCGCGCCGATCCAGGTGATTACCACCAATAAATCCGCGCTGGCTGGGCTTATATCTGCCACTGACATTTTGCAGGGTTCCTCGTTGGCTTCGGGCCAGCAGGTCAACGACACCTTTTCTGGCTTTGTTACCGATGGTGGTCCCGGTGCCAAGCAAATCTCGCTGCGCGGCCTCGGCGGCCAGCGCTCGCTGGTATTGGTCAACGGCAAGCGCTGGGGGCCCTCTGGGGTGCGTGGCCAGGTTGCTTCGGTTGACCTGTCGGCTCTGCCCAACGGTCTGATCAGCCGCTACGAAATTTTGAAAGATGGCGCCTCTTCGGTTTATGGTGCCGATGCAGTGGCCGGTGTGGTCAATGCCATTACCCGCACCTCTGCCGAGGGTGGCGAGATCCAGCTCGACTATGTTCAGCCAGAGCTGGGCGAGGGTGAGCGCTTTAATATTGAAGGCCTGTGGG
>JAOXRV010000537.1 GCA_025800435.1 Cellvibrionaceae bacterium
CTACAGCAGCCGCTCCAAACTGGCCAATACCCGAGGCAAACTGATCAGCCAGGGTATCGAAACCCTGGTGATCGAGCGCGAGGCGCAACGCTAGTTTTGTGGCCTCACTGACGCACAAAACCGCCACCTATGGCAACAGAACCCAGCTTGAGGGGTGGGGGGTACTTTCTCCGTTCCAAAAACGCGCCATCCAGGCGCTGCCCCCCGTTTCATCCCGAAGCCTAGTCACTGCGAAAGCACCCCCCACCCCTCAAGCTTACATCTCGCAGAACCTCTAGCTGCTGAGCACTAGCAATAACTCTTTCTGCTTGTACAGTCTTAGGAATCATTTAGTTGTAGAGTCTTGTGGTGGGTAAGGGGTTTTGGGGGCTTGGGAGCCAGGGATGGCGGACGAGAGCCCCAGGGATGGGTTTATGCGTCCCCCAGAACCCCTTACCCACCACAAGGCTCGGGGTCGAAGCCACTTTTTGATCCAGGCAACACATCTGGTCATAATTTTCCCCGAGCAGCAATGGGTCTGTACAAATTGGGCCAGACCAGGGCCAGCCTTAGGTTAAGGCTGGGCCTCGCGCTCGATCACCAGGGTTTCGATACCCTGGCTGATCAGTTTGCCTCGGGTATTGGCCAGTTTGGAGCGGCTGCTGTAGGGGCCAACCAGTACCCGGTGCCAGATGCTGCCATTGCGCACTTTAACTTTTTCGACCTGGGCGTCAAAGCCGGTGATCGCCAGTTTGGCGTGTAGCTGGTCGGCTTCGTTGGGGCTGCGGAAGGAGCCTACCTGGAGCAGGTACTCCATGTTTTTTTGCTCGCGCTCGCCGCCGCCATCGTAGGCATCGGGAGATTTTTCCACCACCACTTCGGATTCTTTCAGCAGCTCGTAAAAATCAAAGCGCGGTTGTGGCACCTCGGGTTTTTTCTCGGCCGCTGGCTTTTCGGCGGCCGCCACTTGCGCTGCCGGGGTTTGGTCTGGGGCGGGAATTACGCCGGACAGGAACAGCAAAAAGGTGGCAAAGCTACCCAGCAGCAAACCGGCACTAAACCAAACCCAGCCGCCGGCGTTTTGGTTGCTGTTTTTTTTGCTGTTGCTCTTGCGCCGCTTGGCGGTGCCGCTGCGGCTGTTGGCGCGGCGCTTTTTGGCAAAGTCCTGGCTCATGGTGTGGCGGGTTCCTAAGTACTGCGAAAGGCGCGTATTCTACATCATGTCCAGCGGATCTACATCCAGTGAACAGCGCATTTTGGCGGGTAGTTTGCTTTGTTCCAAATGTGCTTTTAGCTGACTTAACAAACCCTGAAGTTGAGCCCTTTCGGCGGCGTTAAACTGCAATTGGTAGCGGAACATACGCTTGCGCTTTTCCATGGGTGCCGGAAATGGGCCGAGGTACATCAGCGCCGGGCTCGGTGCCTGGGCCTGTTCCAGCCAGTGGCGTAAATTCTGTAAAAAATGCTCCGCGGCCTCTGGCTTGGGGCTGTCACAGTGCAGCAGTGCCAGGTGGCGGTAGGGGGGCATCTGCGCCAGTTGGCGCTCGCGCAGCAGTTGCCGGGCAAATAGATGGTAGCCCTGTTGCAGCAGGGTTTGCAGCAGCGGGTGCTCGGCGTGGTGAGATTGAATAATCACTCGCCCGGGTTTATCGGCGCGGCCGGCGCGGCCGGCCACTTGGGTAATTAACTGGCCCATGCGTTCGGGGCCGCGAAAATCGCCACTAAACAGCCCGCCGTCCGCATCCACAATGACCACCAATGTTACATCGGGAAAGTGGTGGCCCTTGGCCAGCATTTGGGTGCCCAACAAAATACAGGGCTGGCCCTGTTCAATCTGGGCCAGTTTGTTTTGCATGGCCTTTTTACCGCGGGTGGTGTCGCGGTCGATACGGATAATTTTATGGTCGCTAAAGTGCTCGCCCAGGGTTTGTTCGGTGCGCTCGGTACCGTAGCCCTGGCCGATCAGCTCGCGGCTAAAACAGGCTGGGCACTGCAGCGGCTCGCGTGCGCTGGCCTCGCAGTGGTGGCAGCGCAGCTGGTGTTGGCGCCGGTGCAGTGTCATGCGCGCACTGCAGTGCTGGCATTGGGCCACCCAGCCACAGTGGTGGCACATAAGGCTTGGGGCATAGCCGCGCCGATTTAAAAACACCAATACCTGGTTGCCCGCGGCCAAGGTATCGCCAATGGCGCTGAGGCTGTCGGCGCTAAGCCCGCCGAGCAGGCTCTGCTGGCGAATATCTTGGCAGCTTAAGCTCGGCGGCTTGGCATTGCCGGCGCGGTGGGTCAGGCGCAGGTGTTGATAGCGGCCATTGATGGCATTGTGCAGGGTCTCCAGGGCCGGGGTGGCGGTACCCAGTACAATCGGGATATCCAGTTGCCGGGCCCGGTACACCGCCAAATCCCGAGCCGAGTAGCGCACCCCGTCCTGCTGTTTAAACGACAGGTCGTGCTCTTCATCAATAATAATAATACCCAGTGCCGCCATGGGGGTGAATATTGCCGAGCGGGTGCCGATCACCACCCCGGCCTGGCCGGCCCGGGCCATGGTCCAGGCCTGCAGCCGCTCGCGGTCGTTAAGCCCCGAGTGAATGGCCACCACCGAGCAGTTAAAGCGCTGCTCAAAACGGGCTAGGGTCTGGGGGGTTAGGCCAATTTCGGGAATCAGCACCAGGGCCTGGCGGCCGGCCACAAGACAGGCCTCAATGGCTTGAAGATAGACTTCGGTCTTGCCGCTGCCGGTGGTGCCTTCTATTAAATAGCAGCCAAACTGGTGGTAGCGCAGCTGGTCGAGGGCGGCTTGTTGCTCGTCGTTAAGTGCCAGGCTAGGCTGGCGCAGGGCTTGCGCACAGGGGGCCAGTGTGGCCAGGGGTTGTTGGCGCCACTGGGCCAGGCCCTTGTCGATAAGTGCTTTAATAATAGGGCTGCCAATATTGGCAGCCTTGAGCTGGGTCTTATCCTGCGCTTGTTGCTGCAGTAGCGCCAGTAACTCGGCTTGCTTTTTGGCCTTAGCGAGGGCGCCTTCGGGCAGGCCTTGGCCCTCTTGGCTAAGTTGCAGCAATTGCTTGGCGGCGGCTTGTGGCTGCTGGCCCTGGCGCAGCAGTGCGGGCAGGGCGGTGCTGATGGTCTCGCCCAAGGGGCTTTGATAGTAGCGGGCGCAAAACTCCAACAGCTGTAATAGCTGCGGGTCGAGCAGCGGCTCGCTATCGAGCAGGGCAGTGACGGCCTTGAGTTTGCGCGGGTCCTGCTCGCTGTGCTCGGCTTGTTCCAGTACCAGGCCTACCAGTTGGCGCTGGCCAAAGGGCACTTGTACGCGGCTGCCCCGTTGGTATTGCCGCCCGGTTTGGCCCAGGTAATCGAAGCTGCGCCCCAGGGGAACGGGCAGGGCTACCCGCACAATTGGGGGCTGGGGGCTGGTGCTTGTCATAGGGGGCATAGTACTGATGATTTGCCGCTATTATAGGCCTGCACCGGCCGCCCACAAGAGCGATGGAATTTGCTTGCGTTCTGGTCCGGTTCTGTTAGTATGCGCCGTCTATTTTTTGGCCGTAAGGCCGAGCAGCACATTAACACGGTGGCCGTGTCGGGCGCGAATGACCCGGTGGCGGCACCACGATGACTAATGAGGCCCCCTATGAAAGCTGATATCCACCCCAATTACGGCGAAATGACTGCCAGTTGTTCCTGCGGCAACGTCATTAAGACCGGCTCTACCATGCCCAAGGAAATTCACTTGGATGTATGTTCCGAGTGCCACCCTTTCTACACCGGTAAGCAAAAGGTTGTAGACACAGGTGGTCGTATCGATCGCTTTAAGAAGCGTTTCGGCAGCCGCATCAAGAATTAAGCGCGCCGTACTGCTTTGCAAAAACCCGGCTATATCGCCGGGTTTTTTGTGCCTGCCTATCCGGGTTTGCCCTATATCTCAGGTGGATTTTCACTATTGCCTAATTGAATAGACCGGGATTTAGGCCAATTTAACCTTGCTATTGGGTTGATAGCGACAGATAGGGGCTTTTAGGGGCTTTTTGCGCGATCAATGTGGTTACAATTGTCATTGATGGCGGACGGCGCTGGGGGGTATGCTTAGCCACCCTTTCAAATGGCCGTCAGAGCTTTGTGGGAAAAACGACAAAACCATGGCGCGCACTCAGTATTAAACCTTGTGGCCGCGCCAACACAAACGTATAGCAATAGTGGTTGGGATCATGTCAGACAACTTCAAAAAAGCGGCGCTGGATTACCACGCCTTTCCTCGCCCCGGCAAACTCAGTATTGAGCTGAGCACCTCGGCGGAAACCCAAGAAGACCTCTCCTTGGCCTACAGTCCCGGGGTGGCTGAGCCAGTGCGGGAGATCGCCAAAGACGCGGAAAACGCCTTTAAATACACCCTCAAAGGCAATCTGGTAGCGGTTATCACTGACGGCAGCGCAATTCTTGGTCTTGGTAATCTGGGCCCCTTGGCCAGTAAGCCAGTAATGGAAGGCAAGAGCCTGTTGTTTAAACGCTTTGCCGGTATCGACTCGGTCGATGTTGAGGTGGATGCGGAATCGCCCCAGGCGTTTATTGAGACGGTTGAGCGGATCGCCAATACCTACGGCGGTATCAACCTCGAAGATATCAAGGCGCCCGAGTGTTTTGAGATTGAAAAGGCTCTGATCGAGCGCTGCCAAATACCCATCTTCCACGACGACCAGCACGGCACCGCGATTGTAACCGTTGCCGGTTTGATCAACGCGCTGGAAATTCAGGGCAAAACCATCAGCGAAGCCAAGATTGTCTGCCTGGGTGCGGGTGCTGCCGCCCACGCCTGTTGTCACTTGATGATCAGCGCTGGCGCCAAGCTCGAAAATATCACCATGCTCGACAGTAAAGGTGTTATCTACGCTGGCCGCGCCAATCTCAACCAGTACAAAGAGATGTTTGCGCACGAGTCCGACGCCCGCACCTTGGATGATGCCATCGACGGCGCCGATGCTTTTCTCGGCGTATCTGGCCCCAATTTATTATCGGTTGAGCAGCTCAATAAGATGGCGCCCAAGCCCGTTGTATTCGCCTGTTCAAACCCAGACCCCGAGATCAACCCGTCGGTTGCCAACGCTGCCCGCGACGATTTGATTATGGCCACTGGCCGCTCGGATTACCCCAACCAAGTAAACAATGTTTTGTGTTTCCCCTTCCTGTTCCGGGGCACTTTGGATGTGCGCGCCAGCGCCATTAACGAAGAGATGAAACTGGCGGCGGTAGAGGCGATTCGCGAGCTGGCCAAGCAGCCGGTACCAGCGGAAGTGAAGGCCGCCTACGGCGGTGCCGAGCTGAGCTTTGGCTCCGATTATATTCTGCCCAAGCCCACCGACGAGCGCCTGCTCGGCGCGGTTGCAGCGGCGGTTGCACAAGCGGCGGTGGATACCGGTGTGGCGCGTTTGCCTTACCCCAGTCATTACCCGCTGCGCAATATAGGCGATGTTAAATAACACTATTAAATAACACCGTGTAGCGCAGTCGTATACCGCTGCGCCCCGCAACGCCCTGCCACGGCAGGGCTTTTTTGTCAGTGTGCCAAGCAGGCGTTGCCCAGTGCGACTTGGTGACGGCAGTGCTTAAGCGGGGCGATTTTAAGACTGTGTTGGCTCATCTTGCGATTGTGTCAGTAGTGTCTTTGAAAATGCAGGCCATTCAATGTAGAACGCACTTCCCCCTAGGTCAGAGTCTCGATAACCAACTTTGCCCTCATGCTTTCGCATTATTAAATCGACAAACGCAAGACCCAACCCTATTCCCCCTGTAGACCTAGATCTGCTCGCGTCAGCTCTGCTAAAGGGTATAAAGAGTAATGGCTGTTGTTCGGGGGAGATGCCCGGCCCATCATCGTGAATCTCGATAGTTAAGTTGCTCCTCTCGGTTCGAAAAGCTCTTACTTGAACGACAAGGTTGGCATGGCGAATGGCGTTATCAATCAGATTTATTATCGCTCGCTTGAGTAAAAGTTCATTGCCACTGGGGCTATCATCGTAGAGGCTGTGAATTTCAAATAAAATTTTTATATTTGAATCGTTCAGGTAATCATTGCATACCTTTTGCATCAAATCCTCTAGTGAGAATGTTTGACTTGATATTTTGGTTTTGAGTTGTAGGCGATTAAACTCTAGAGTGTCGCTCACTGTCGCCTCTAAGGCATCCATATGGCCATCAATCTTTACTAACTCTGCTTTGATTCTCTGGAGTGAGTCGATCGGCTGCAGTAAATCTAGAGCAAATCGTAAGCGTGATAGCGGTGTTCTCAACTCATGAGGTATTGCGCCGATGATGACTTTTTGATCTAGAATTGAGTTTTCAACTACTTCTGTCATTGTGTTAAACCGATGGCATAAGGTTTTAAACGGTTCATCAAATTCTGAATCATTGAGGCGTACTGAGAAATCCCCTCTGGTTAAGGATATGGTGCTAGCAATGATTTGATCGACTGGTTTTCTTATTTTTTTAGCGAGCTTATAAAACCCCAAGCCGAAAAAAATAAACAATAATGCAATCGGCAGCGTCGATTCCCAAACCTCTAATACATCTAGGGGTTCTGGGATTTCAGATATTTTTAAGTAGTAACCCCGTTCATCTATTTGTCGAGCGACTTTCCATGATTGGGAATCTTGCTTATTGAAAAAGAGCCCAGGCAAGTCATCCACTGGTTCCCAGTATGGGGTGAGCTTATTTACAATCCCTTCTACCTCTAAGGGAAACACAATAAGCTGTTTTTCCAATTTTTCGGGCCAACTTGATATTGGCTCATTTTTAAGGTGGGCAATGATTGATTTAGCTTGAGCATTGGCGATTTGCTGAAATTTATTTTCATTTTGGTCTTGCACAAACAGCCCTATTGCTATTATAAGGGCAACGAGCATCGCAGCGAATAGCAAAGCCATCTGCAGGTAAATTTTAACAAAAACGGACTGAAACATTTTAATTTCGGGCAAGCTCCTTAGTATTTTGTCAGTCTAATCCAACTCAATCCGGAGTTCTGTCAGTAATTGTAAGTGCAGACAAGCTTAATTCAGCAAGTTAGCATATAGCCCAAGTTACGAATTGTCTTAATAAACCTGTATGGTGGCTTGTCATCATTCATTTTTTTTCTAAGTGTTGAGATACGCATGTCCATCGAGCGGTCGAGCCCATCGTATTCAATATTGCGAAGATCCCTGTAAAGATCTACACGAGTTACCGTTTCCCCGGCACGCTTCATAAAGTAGAGTAACAGATGTAATTCAGCTGTGGTGAGGTTAAGCCTGCTATTGTCAAGATAAGCCTCTTGTTTCTTTATGTCTAAAAGTAAATTTTGGTTTCTGAGTATTGTCGGCTTGGCTTCAGATGAGGCTTCGGTTGTATTGCCCGAGATTCTACGAAGATGCGCGTTGATATGGGCAAGCAGTATATGGGGGCGAACTGGCTTTTCAAGAAATGCATCTGCACCTCTATTTAATGAGTTTATCTCAGAAATTTCATCATCTTTGGCCGTTAACATGATAATAATTCCTTGATAGCTCGGCCGCACTTTGTGAGCGACTTCAATTCCATTGGTGCCGGGCAGCATGACATCAAGAAGCACCAAATCGGGATTGCTCTCTAGTATTTTGTGTATAGCTTGTGAGCCATTATCGACGTGGTTTACTGCAAAGCCTTGATCGCTTAGAAAGTCAGATATCATGCCGGCGAGCTCTATATCATCTTCTACAAGCAGGATGGTTCGATTTTCTTTCATGCTGATGTGTTCCTAAACATAGCCCTATATTGCAACGCCACTGGCTACTCCAGTGACAATAGCTTACATAATCAGACATATGCTAGACAGCAGTTTCATCTTAATTGCTCAATAATAGCTCCGAAACAGAGGTATCCATTGGTAAAAATGAATCCATATGGGAGATGGACCTTGCTTATTATCGCTCTGTTCAAAAAATGATCACCTTGTGTTCTTGGTATATGCCTGTAATACCGTATCAAGTAGTGATTCTATCGGTAAACTCTCTAAGGTATCCGCGCCATGGCTTCTGATGAAGCTTCTAGCTTGTGAGAGTTGGGAATAAAGAACGCATGAAATTAACTGTCAGCGGCTATGGACAATCTGTCTTTCACAATTAAGAGAAATGCGTATTTGAGAAAGTCGCTTAATTGCGCTCTGATTGCTTTATTCGTGCTGTTTGGGAGCGCTTGTTCAAGTATTCCTGAGCATCATAGTCAAAAGGACGTCCTCGCAGATATAGAGCTGCCATCAGATTGGTTGGTCGAATACGAGGGCGAAATTCGCAAGGATTTATTGCAATTGTTTAGCTCCCCTGGTTTAAACGCCGTAGTGGAAAAAGCTATAAAAAATAATTTGAACATCCGCTTGGCCTCGAAACAGATTTTGGCCGCGGGTATTAGGGCGAATATTGGTGATTCAAATCTTTGGCCGTCTATTAATTTAAACGCACACGGCAGCCGCAGTAGTGAAGGGCGGTCTAAGACTATAAATAACTTTAATAGTGCTTTTGACGTAACTTGGGAGATGGATCTCTGGGGGCGCTATGCTGCTGAAAGCAAAGCTCTGGGGGCTGATGTTGCTGAGAAAATATACAGCTTAGAGCGTATGCGCGACTCTATTGCTGCACAAACTATGCAAAGTTGGTTTAACCTGCTTACCACTCGGCTTTTAGTTAAAGCCGATGAAAAACGGTTAAGAAGTCTTAAATCTACAGAGCAAAGTATTCGCAATCGGTTTATTGCGGGGTTGGGCAGCCTCAATGACCTTGATGCTGCTCGTCGCAATGCTGCCCAGGCTGAGGCCATTTTGATTGAACGCAAGCAACAGTTTAACAATACCGCGCGCCAGCTTGACTTAATTCTTGGCCAATACCCTGGTGAATCGGCTTATGATGCAACTGAACTAGATCTGCCCAAGCTGCTGCCTCCGCCACCACCAGGTGTCCCAGCAGATACACTTGCTGCTCGCCCTGATTTAAACGCTGCTTGGTATCGGGTAGTTGCAGCCGATGCGCGTGCAGACAGCAGCCATCGCGCTCGCTTTCCCGCAATAAAAATTACAGGCCAGACGGGAAAGGCGAGCAAAGAATTTACAAAATTTCTAGATTCACCAACAAGTTGGAGTTTAGGAGCATCAATAACTGCGCCAATTTTTAATTATGGCCGATTAAAAAGGCAATCGCTGCTAAGTCAAAATCATGCGCAGCAAGCTTACATCAATTATGTAAAGGCCTGTTTGTCTGCTTTTAATGAGGTCGAGCGTGCGCTTGGCTTGGAGGGTAATCTTCGAGAGCGTGAGTATGCCTTGGAAAGCGCTTTTACTTATGCTCTGCGCACCTACAAAAATGCTCAGCAAGACTACATTAGTGGTGGTATTCCCGTGCTCGATCTATTGCATAGCCAGCGAGCATTATTTGATGCAGAGGTCGCGCTAATCAATATTCGAAATCTTCGTTTACAAAATCGAGTTACTTTAAGTCTCGCCTTGGGTAAAGGGCTGTAGCCATGTACAAATTAACGGCAAAGTATTCTGGGCTCATAGCCATTGCTTTATCGATTGCTCTTGTTGCAATACTGGTTTCAATTAAACCCTCGCCCACTAAAGGAGAAGTTTCACCCAGTGTACTAAGTGTTGCAACTGTGAAGGTCGAGCCGGACTTTTACCGTAGCCTGATTCGTAGCCAAGGAGTTATCAAGCCTCGTTGGCAGACAAATCTAAGTAGTGAGGTCAGTGGTCGTGTGCTGAAGGTGTCTGATCAGTTGCTAGTCGGAAGTCGCTTTAAAAAAGGTGAGGTACTCGCTTTAATCGACCCTGTTCGCTATAGAGCTGCCTATAGTGAAGCAAAATCGGGCCTGGCTAAAGCGGAGCAAAACTTTAGGCTTGAGCAACAGCAAGCGCAAAGTGCGCGGCAAGAATGGGACGAGTCGGGCTTTACGGGTGCCGCTGGAGACCTTGTGCTACGTACGCCGCAGCTTGCAACTGCCAAGGCCTCTGTTGAGGCCGCGAAGTTGACATTGAAGCTTGCAGAAAACGACTTAAGTAATGCCACAATAAGAGCGCCATACAATGGTTATGTGGTTTCTCGCAATATCAACCCAGGAGAATTTATCGAGGCAGGTACGGTAATCGCAAGCTTATACTCAGATAATTTAATGGAGGTTCGCTTGCCTTTGACTTCCTCCCAGTTCTCGCAGTTGCCTTCGTCGTTGACTGAAATCGATGTTAATTTGGAATCCACTTATTCAAAAGAAAGTTGGGCTGGTCGAGCAAAACGCTTGACCAAGGTAATTGATACTAATGACCGCTGGCGTGAGTTGATTGTAGTGGTTGAGAGTGAGCACAGCCCTCTTTCCGGAGAATTTGTTAACGCCGATTTTAAGGGGCTAGAGTTAGGGCCATTATTGAAGTTGCCGGAATCTACATTGAGCCGAGATCGCTACATATGGCATGTGGTTGAGGGGCGTTTGCGCAGCTTCCCGGCAAAGATTCAGTTCAGTGAGGATGCCCATGTATTTGTTTTGCCACCTCAGGAAATAGCGAAGCAAAGTTTCGAAGTGGTGTTGTCACCGACCAATAGCATGCTAGAAGGCGCTCGCGTTAATGCTGAATCGCTAAGCACTGGTGAATTCTGAGATGAATAAGCAATATGCACAGGGTGGTATTCTCGCTTGGTTTGTTCATAATCCGGTCGCTGCCAACTTACTGATGTTCTCGCTGTTGATACTGGGCTTATTCACGGCTTGGGATATTCGGACCGAGGCGTTTCCAGCATTTCCTGCTAAGCGAGTGACGATTGCCATTGAGTTTCTGGGTGGCTCGCCAAAAGAGGTGGAGGAGGGGGTTGCAGTTAAGGTCGAAGAATCACTGCGGGGAATGCCGGGTATCGCCGAGATAAGTAGTCTCATAAGCAGTAGCGGAGCCGAGATCACTGTAACCGCTAAATCGGGTTATAACTTACAAGCATTAAGAGATGATATTAAATTAAGGGTAGACAGTATATCGAGTTTTCCGAGCCAGGCAGAGCGAGCCGTAATCACGCGGGAAGAAGAAGAACGACAGGTGCTAACTGTTGAAGTTTATGGTGACGTCAATCATCGTACTTTGAAAGAGACAGCGCGTAGGATTCGAAATGAACTATTGTCGATTCCAGAAGTGAACAAAGTAGACACCCATGGTGAGCGCACTTATGCAATTAATATTGATGTGAATCACCTGGCCTTACGTCAGTATCAGCTGAGCTTCGATGATGTTGCTGAAGCGGTTAAGAATAACTCTATCAATCTCTCGATTGGAGAGTTAAGAAGTGACTCTAGTCGGATTAGCATACGATCCGAGCAGCAGAGGTATTATGGCGAAGACTTCAAAAGTATTGTAGTACGTGCACAATCAAATGGCGGTACGGTGTATCTTGGTGATGTGGCTAATATTCAAGATGGCTATGACGAAAACTGGGTTTTTAGCCGATTTAATGGTGTGCCAAGCATATCTCTTCCGGTGCGCCTATTGGGGCAGGATAGCATTACTTCCTCGGCAGATGCGGTAAAAGATCGACTTGCTGAGATTCGAGGCTCCAGCTGGATGCCTGAGGAGGTTCGGATCAACACATGGAACGACGAATCCAAAATTATTCGTGATCGATTGGCATTGATGGGAAGCAATGCTCTTACGGGTATGATTTTGGTTGCGATAACGCTGGCATTATTTCTAAATGTACAAGTGGCAGCATGGGTGTGCTTGGGTATTCCTGTTGCTTTTGCCGGAACCTTTGTTTTTATGGGGCCCCAAGTTTTGAATCTGTCCCTCAACGAACTGACGACTTTTGGTTTTATTGTTGTACTTGGAATTGTAGTTGATGATGCGATTGTTATTGCTGAGAGCATTTATAGCGAAAAGGGACGAGTTGGAAAGCACTCATCAAATGATCTTGATACCACGATAAGAGGGGCTTCGCGGGTAGCGGTACCAGCAACATTTGGCGTGCTTACTACTGTTGCTGCATTTTTTCCTTTGGTATTTATTCAGTCAGAATTCGGTGAGGCTTTTGGAGCCATAGCGCTGATTGTAATAGTAGCCCTTTTATTTTCCTTAGTTGAGTCGAAATTAATTTTACCAGCGCATCTTGCTCGCTTGGATGTTTATAAGTCGCCTAGGAATCCCTTGTCGCGCCACTGGAAGCGCTTACAGTGCTCAGTTGAGCATTGTCTAATTTCTTTTGTTGACTATTATTACCTTCCTTTTCTGGCTAAGGTGATCAGGCGCCGTTATACCGTATTCGGTCTATTTATAGCTCTGCTGGTTTTAGTCATTGGCCTAGTTCCAGCTGGTATAGTTGGCGCTGCTTTCTTTCCAAATATAGAGGGTGATGTAGTTGAACTAGACCTAAAACTGAAAAAAGGTTTAGGGTTTTCTCAACTCGACCTTGCCAGTCGTCGAATAGAAGCAGCAGCAATTGAAACCAATAAGCAGCTCAAAGACCATTATAATCTGGATCGAGATGCAATACCCTTTGTTTATGCCTTTGGAACTGGAGATGAATCTGCGCAAATTTATGCCCAAGCCTTGAGCTCTGAATATCGTTCCTTCAATTTGCAAGAATTGGTTAGTCGTTGGCGTACAAATATTGGCGAACTGCCAGGAGTCGAAAGCCTAGATATTTATTCGATGGGGCCTGAAGGCAGCGATGCCGAAATAGAAATTCATCTAACAGCAGCTGACGAAAAAACACTGGCAGAAGTAACGCAATTACTCAAACAGAGACTCGCGCAGTATAGTGGTGTTAGTGATGTCAAGAGCAGCCATCAGGATGGACATGTCGAGTTGCTGCTAAATTTGCGTAAAGAAGCAACAGCGCAAGGGCTAAGTTATGCCAGTGTTACGCAACAACTTCGAGATGCAATATATGGTGTAGAGGCTCAGCGCTTACAACGTGGTCGCGACGAAGTGAAGGTTCGCGTACGTTACCCTCAAGCCGAGCGAGACCATATTACCGACCTAAATAAAATACGCATTAAAACGGGCTCGGGAGCGACGGTCCCCTTGGGTATGGTTGCCGACCTAGTTCGAGAAGACACTCACGCAAGTATTTCTCGGGTTGACGGTCTTCGAGTATCTGAAGTGACGGCTCGCATAGATGATAGCGGTGTTGATGCGGCTGATATTATGGACGATTTAGAAGATGGTTTCTTTAAAAATATTCAACAGCAGTATCCGGATGTGAGTGTATATGTGTCAGGAGATGCTCTGGAAGAAAGCCGTGCAACTCGGTCTCTGCTGCTGGGATTTTTGTTGGCATTGATATTGATTTATGCCCTACTTGCCATTCCCCTAAAGTCATACTCAGAGCCCCTTGTAATTATGGCCGCTATACCATTTGGTATGATCGGAGCAATCATAGGCCATCTGTTGGTGGGTATCCCTATGAGCCTGCTGTCGTTTTTTGGTGTGCTTGCCCTAAGTGGGGTTGTGGTCAATGATTCTTTAATTCTAACCAGTAGATATAATCAAATGCTAACAGAAGGCCTTACTTTTGATGAGGCTATAATGAAGGCTGGATCCTCTCGCTTTAGGGCTATTTTGTTAACTTCGTTAACAACTTTTATCGGCTTGGCACCACTGCTTATTGAACGCTCTGCTCAAGCACAGTTTTTAATCCCTATGGCGGTCTCGCTGGCCTTTGGGATTTTGTTCGCAACCGTTATTACCTTAGTGATTGTGCCCATTCTTTTAGGTGTTAATCGAGACATTAATCTTGCCTTTTCTAATAGTCGAATAAATCTTGCTTGATGCCCGGGTGGCCCTTACAAAAGCTTACATAGTCAGACATACGCCAGACATATTTTTCTCTTCGAGTTTCAGATAATCACATCAACGCTTTACTAGGGCGCAGTTCAAGGCTGTGTAGTTTGAACTTGGTGAAGTTGACTTTCAGCACAGCTGTGTTCAATTATTTGTCTGGAGATTATTGTGAAAAGAAGCAGAGAATTTCGCCCAACTGTTCAGCGAGTTTTATTGATAACTAAGCCCTCCATTGCTTGTGTATTGTTATTAGCCTCCTCTAATGTTCTGTCTGGCCCAAAATTTAATGATGTTGAAGACCTCCCAGAACCTGGGTTTTCTTGGGAGCTGAGCGTTGGTGCAGGTCTGGGGAAAATCACCCCGTCTCTAGAAGAGGGGTCCGATAGTGACGTAAGTTCTGGTTCAACATCTGGCTCTGATGTTATTTTAAAATCTCTTGATGCTACTCAAAAATCAGAAAATGAAACTATGCCGATGCTAAATGTGGAAGCTGAGTATGTTTTTAGCAACAGAAAAACCCTACTTAACTTTTCCTTTGATGAGCTCGGCGTGAGTCATATGTTTGACAGTGGTTTGGTGTTGTCTGCAGGTATAGGCTCTTTCATTGACAGCGAAGAGATATTTCGTGACCCGTATCTGACCAATGCCGTTCGGCAAACAGAAACGACAAGAGCCCCATCGTTTAGGCTCGGGGCTGAGGGCATGTTCGGAATGCCTGTGTCCTTGGAATATAGCTTCACCAGCCTGAATGTAAGCAACGATAAAGCGGGCACGTCTCTTTTAAACAAAGGTGGTAAGTTTGGGATAAAGTCATCAGAGTTAAAGCTCTTGAAAAGATCTTTTAAGTCTCATTCTATAGCGCTTGCCACGGAGCTTCCTGTCAACGATCACTTAAGCCTTATGCCAGTTCTTGGCTACCATATGATTAACGCAGAGGGTAAAGCAAATAGCGCAAAAGGCTTTGAAATTGGCTTGAATGCGCAATACGGAATTGATCGATATGCGATTGACGTTGGTGTGAGCTACTCGCCTCTGTCATATGACAAAAGCCATCCAGTTTTCGATAAAACCCGAGAAGACAAAAGCATATCATATGAAATTCAGTTTAGTATGGATGAGCCTTTTGGTTTCAAAGACCAGCAGTTCCATCTAGGTTTTGGCCACGCTGACAAAGGATCAAATATAAAATTCTATGACAGTTCTGAGAGTACCTTCTATGCCGCTTGGTCGTTCTCTTTCTAAAAAATAATTGGAGACTTGAGAAACATGATGTCAAAGCTGAATAAAATATCGCTTACAAGTGTATTGGTGTTGCTAGCATTAACGGCTTGTTCTGCCTCTGCGTTTTTTGGTGGTGAAATCAAGTTAAGCAAGAAGGTGGATGTTTTTGGTGTGGCGGTGCTGGCTGCTGAAGAAGTTCCAGACCAAAAACTACTGCATGCTGCCAAAGTCTTAGCCCAATACCTGGACAACAATGAAGATGGATTGCCGGATAACCTCGATCTTGTTCAGATCATGTCAAAGAACAATGCAGTATTGGTGATGGTGATGGATGATTCGGATATTGAAAGAGTCGATATTAGTGACTTTGACCTGCGCTATGCTCAAGATCTGTATGCATCTGAGACTCACCCGAACGCTAGTGAGAAACATGTTTTTGACGGTTCTATAGAAGAGGTGTTGCATCTGATTAGTCGCGCGGGATACGAACAATTGTACCCAGAAATTTTTGGTGTTCAGCCCGGGTCCTCGCAATCCGAGGCAATGGATTTGGCCAGAGGAGGGCACTTTCAAGATATTCCTGACGAATATCCAGAGGAAGCATGGTATTGCTATTACGACGAAACCTGTGACTATGAATGTCAAGGTGGTGAGTATTTTTATTGGGCTTTGACCAGTCTTCTTGGCGGTCAGAATGCCCAATGGCGTAGGGATGAAATTGACGATGAATGGAAACTGCCAACGTTCGAGCTTCTAAAAAAGCACGATACAAAAATGTATAACTTGCTAACTGACCCGAAATATAAGATGCCTACTAAACTTCCAGATGGCGAATACAAAGGAATGACGTTGGAAATCCTTGCAAATTAAATTCAATGGGCTCAGCGGCATTCTAAAGCGTATAGCTGCAAGGCGCTCTGCGCAGTGAATACCGTCCGCCTTTGCAAGCATTGCAACACCGCAGATATACGCTTTAGGGCCCGCCCCTCGGGTTCTTGAGTTATTCAGAGGCGCCCTAATAAATTAGTCGAGGAGAAACGTGTGGCTATGAGGGTTTTATTAGTTGAAGGTGATGCCAATATGGCCACGACGATAGCGACCCATCTTAAACTGGAAGGTGTCGACTGTGATCTTGCTAATAATAATAGTGCAGCGGTAAACCTTGTTATTTCCAATACATACCAATTGATACTTGTAGACAGCGATATCCCCTGTATTGAAGATTTCTATAATTTTCTGGAGCATCGCGGTATTGCTATACCAGTTTTCTCGATGACCTCAAGGGCCACTAATTCGAGTAGAGAGTGTAAGCCCAAACTCGCCGAGGGGATTTGTTTTTTAAAGCCTTTTTCGATGGAGAAACTCATCATTAATATTAAAGCTTGTGTTGACGTGCCAGCTGGTTTACCAAATACGTTTCTGTTGTCCGACTTGGAAGTTAACCTTTTGTCAAAATCGGCATATAGAGATGGTGAGAAGCTATCTCTTTCTCCAACTGGTTGGAAAATATTACTTGAGCTTATCCGCTGTTACCCCAAAGTTGCTAAGCGATCCGATTTGGAGAAGTCCATTTGGGGCTATAAAGACCATAGTGGCGACCTCTTGAATGTACATATGTATAGGCTCCGAAAAAAAATTGATAAGCCCTATATAAAGCCTCTTATTCATACAGCCCCTAATTTTGGATTTATCCTTAAAGAGCTAGATTTTCAATAAACTCACTTGCATCCGGATAGAAAAAGCTAGGGTAACTTCAGCAATAGCGGAATTTTTGAATAGAGTGGCCTAGAAAAGCTCCTCAGGTAAGGCTTCGTCTTCCTCGATGCTGCTATTATCGACGCGCAGTTCTGGCGCATGTTCTACTCGAAAGCTCTCGTAAACCGCTCCCAAGGTATTGAGGTTGGCGCGCTCGCCCGTACTGGGGTCGATGCGCACGGTAACAATACCCGCAGGTTGGGCGCGCTTGGTTTCCGGGCGGCCGTCTAGGGCGGTGCGCATATAGTCGATCCAGATCGGCAGTGCCGCCGAGCCGCCGTACTCGCGTCGGCCCAGTAGTAAGTTCTGGTCAAAGCCGAGCCAGGTGGTTACCACAAGGTCTTGGTTATAACCCGAGAACCAAGCGTCGCGGGGGCCGTTGGTGGTGCCGGTTTTGCCGGCCAGGTCATTGCGGCCCAAGCTTCTGGCGGCGGTGCCAGTGCCTTTGCGAATCACATCCTGCAGCATGGAGTCGATTAAAAATGCCACTTGGGGGCTCAGTACCCTAGTGGCCAGTTTACTGGGCGGCACAAATACTTCGGCGCTTGTACTCTCGGTCTTGCCTAACTCGCCGCTCTCCTCGCTCAGTGCCGCCAATTCCGAGGCCAGCTCCGAAGCCAGTTCGTGATCCAGTGTCTCGATGCTGGCCGCGGGGTTCGCTGCGCTGTCGCCGCTGGGCTCCGTTGTGCTCAGGGTTTCGCAGCGTGGGCAGGCGGTGGCGGGCTCGGCACTGTAAACGGCCTCGCCTTCGACATTATCCACCCGCTCGATAAGATAGGGCTGAACCTGAAATCCGCCGTTGGCCAATACCGCGTAGCCACTGACAATTTGCAGTGGGGTTAGGGCGTGACTGCCCAGCGCCAGAGAGAGGTCTCTGGGAAGCTCTCTGGGGTTAAAACCAAAGCGGTCCATGCCGTTAATGGCTTTGCCGATGCCGATATTGCGCAGTACCCGAATCGACACTAGGTTGCGTGAGCGGTACAGCGCTTGGCGCAGGCGGGTGGGGCCGTGAAACTTGCCGCCATCGTTCTCTGGGCGCCAGGCCTGTTCGAGGTTGTCGTCCTCAAATACGATGGGGGCGTCGTTGATAATACTGGCCGGGGTCAGGCCGTGTTCTAGGGCGCTGGTGTAAATAAATGGCTTAAAGTTAGAGCCGGGTTGGCGTTTGGCCTGGGTTACGCGGTTAAAGTGGCTCTGGGCAAAATCAAAACCGCCCACCAATGAGATTATGGCACCATTCTTAGGGTTCAGAGCCACCAGCGCGGCTTGGGCTTTGGGTACTTGACTGAGGTGCCACTGCAGCGTGGGCTCGCGTGTTGCCAGGGTTTCGGTCTCAGCTATGGTTTTGTTTGCAGTTTGGGTTTCGTTCGCAGTTTGCTCGGCTTTTTGCTCAAGCGCTGGCGCAGCGATTTCGACCGCTTTAATGCGCACCACGTCGCCAACTTTTAGCACATCGGCAGCAGCCTTGGGGCGCGGGCCGCGACTGTTCTCAGTTTTAAAGGGGCGCGCCTTGGCCAGCCCCTGTTCCCAGCCGAGCTCGACAATATCGCCATTGGCGCGCAGTGCTTTGGCAGATTTTTTGAACACCTGCACAATGACGGCGGGCTCTAAGCCGCCATATTCGGGCAGATTATCTAGGGCGCTGAGCCAGCTATTGAGGTCGAGATTATTGAAATCTGTAACATCGTTGATACTCGGGTCGATAAAACTGGCCGGCCAGTGTTGTTCGGCGCCGCGATAACCTTTGCGCTGGTCGTAGGCCAGTAAGCCTTTGATAACTGAGCGTTGGGCTTCTCGTTGTAACTTGCTGTCGATGGTGGTGTAGACCTTGAGGCCATCGGTATAGGCACCGGGGCCGTAGATATCTAAAATTTTGCGTCGTGCCATCTCCGCGACATAAGGTGCGTGATAATCCACTTGAATACCGTGCAGCCGGGCGCTGACTGCTTCGTTAATGGCCAAGTCGTAGCTATTTTGATCAATATGCTCAAGTTCGAGCATGCGGCCAAGGATCCAGTTGCGACGGATCAAGGCGCGCTCGGGGTTGGCAATGGGATTATAGGTGGATGGGGCCTTGGGCAACCCGGCAACCATAGCCAGTTGGGCTAAGCTTAGCTGGGAAAGTGGTTTTCCGTAATAAACTTCGGCGGCAGAGCTAATGCCATAGGCTCTATTGCCGAGAAAGATAACATTGACATAGAGTTCGAGAATTTCCTCTTTGCTTAATTCTCGTTCAATTTGCAGCGCCAGCAGGATTTCGTTGAATTTACGTGCGAAGGTCTGTTGGCGGGTGAGAAAGAAGTTGCGGGCCACCTGCATGGTAATGGTGCTGCCCCCGGAGCGAATCTGGCCGGTGCTCACTAGCTCTGATGCGGCGCGCATCAGACCCTTCAGAGATACCCCCTTGTGGGAGTAAAACTGATCATCCTCGGCAGCCAGCAGGGCCTTGATATAGAGGTCCGGAATATCGGGGTGGCGAATGGGTGTGCGGCGCTTTTCGCCGAATTCACCGATGAGCAGGCCGTCTTGGGAGTAGATTCGCAGTGGGGTTTGTAGATTTACGTGCCGAAGAGTTTCCACAGCCGGTAGCTTAGGGCTCAGATACAGGTAAAATGCAGCCAGCCCAGCGGTAATCGCACCAATGGCGCAAAGGGTTAGCCAAAAGGCAATGCGAACGTACGATTTATGCATGAGTACACTTCTTAAACGGTATTAGTCGGCAATTTGCCAAGAAAGATGCATTATAAGTGGTTTTTGTGCCACAACCTAAGGCAAAGGTTGTTGCAGCACCTAGTTCAAGTGCTATAACATGATTATCTCATAAGTTACGGATATTGATTGAAAAAATGGGTATTCTCGGATTCTTGGAGTCCAAGGCCAAACCGCTAATTGGCCTGGATATCAGCTCCACAGCTGTAAAATTGCTGGAATTTAGCCGGCAAGGGGGCTCGTATCGGGTGGAGAGCTATGCCGTTAAGGCCCTGCCGCCGGGCTCTGTGGTGGAAAAAAACATCAATGATCCCGATGGCGTGGCCGAATCCGTAAGAGCGGTGGTGCAGCAGTCTAAAACCAAAGAAAAGCTCGCCGCTGTGGCGGTTGCCGGTTCTGCGGTAATTACCAAAATCATCGATATGCCTTCGGGCATGGGCGACGACATGCTGGAAACCCAGATTTCCCTTGAGGCAGACCAGTATATTCCCTACCCCCTAGAAGAGGTCTCCATCGACTTTGAGATACAGGGGGTGTCCGAGTCTAACCCAGAGCAGGTCGAGGTTCTATTGGCCGCCTGCCGCCGAGAAAATGTTGATTTACGCGTCGATGTGCTAGAGCGAGCAGATTTGCAGGCCAAGGTGGTCGACGTAGAAGCCTATACCATGGAGCGGGCCTTCTCTTTAATTCAAGAGCAGTTGGATCATCAGGATGGTCAGGTCGTTGCTGTTGTTGATATAGGCGCCACCATGACCACCCTCAGTGTGCTGGTGGATGGCAAAACCATTTATACCCGCGAGCAGCTGTTTGGCGGCAAGCAGCAAACCGAAGAAATTCAGCGCCGCTACGGCCTCTCGGCAGAAGAGGCGGGGCTGGCGAAAAAACAGGGCGGCTTGCCCGACGATTACGAATCTGAGGTGTTGGAGCCCTTTAAAGATGCGGTGGTGCAGCAGGTTACCCGTTCCCTGCAGTTCTTTTTCTCCTCCAGCCAGTACAACGATGTTGACTTGATTGTGCTCGCCGGCGGTGTCGCTGTTACCGAGGGTCTGTGCGACTTAATTGAAGAAAAAATTGGCACCACTACCCTAATTGCCAATCCCTTTGCCAATATGTCCGTTTCCCCCCGAGTGAATGCGGCGGCCTTGGCCAATGATGCCCCGGCGCTAATGATCGCCGCCGGCCTGGCAATGAGGGAGTATCAATAATGGCCAATATTAACCTGCTGCCCTGGCGCGATGAGCTCAGGGCGCGGCGCAAGCAAGAGTACCTGACCATTTTGGCAGCGGTGACTGCCATGGCGCTGTTGCTGTCCTACCTGTGGGTATCATCGGTACAGGGCGATATCGATAGTCAGAATGTGCGCAACAAGATGCTCAAGGATGAAATCGCCATTTTAGAGGACAAGGTGGCGGAGATTAAAGATCTGAAAAAACGTCGCGCCGAGCTGCTGGAGCGCATGCGTGTGATTCAGGAGTTACAGGGCATGCGCCCGGTTATTGTGCGCGCCTTTGACGAGTTTGTGCGGATGGTGCCCGATGGTATTTATATCACTGAGTTGAGCCGCGAGGGCGATATTCTCAGCATGGGCGGGGTAACCGAATCCAACAATCGGGTGTCTTCGTTTATGCGTAACCTCGAAGCTTCCGATTGGTTTAAAGACCCCAATCTCAGCTCGGTAAATGCCCGTCCCGATCTCGGTGAACAGGCCGGTGAGTTTAGTATGACTGTTCGCGCGGCGGTGCCAAATACCGAGGAAGAGGAAGAAGGGGGGCAGAAATAATGTCAGCTATGTCTGAATTTATGGAGCAGCTGCAAAACTTTGATCTGTCCGAGTTAGACTTTGACCGCATAGGCGTGTGGCCTCTGCCAGGGCGTATTTTTGTTGCTTTGCTGGCCGTCGCTGTGGTGCTTGGTGGGGCCTACTATTTCTTTGTGGGCGATTTAAAGCTAGAGCATGAGCGGGCCGTTGCAGAAGAAGAGACGCTAAAGGGTAGCTTTAAACACAAAGCCTTTGAGTCGGCCAATCTGGCCGCTTACCGTGCGCAAATGAAAGACATGGAAGACTCTTTTGGTGCTTTGCTGAAGCAGTTGCCCAGTGATACTGAAGTGCCGGGGCTGCTCGAAGATATCGACGAGAAGGGCAATGAGAGCGGCTTGGTGATCGATACTATCGAGCTGCAGAAAGAAAAGTCAGAAGAGTTCTATGTGGAATTGCCAATCTCCATAACGGTATACGGCGGCTACCATGATCTGGGTGGCTTCGTCAGCGGTGTGGCGGGTATGCCGAGGATTGTAACCCTACACGATTACGAAATTACTGCGGAAGATCGCGGTGAGTTAAAAATGACCATTATTGCCAAAACCTATCGTTATAAGAGCCAGGGCGACTAAACATGATGCGTAGATCAGTGTTGGTAGTAGCCTTGGCCCTGGGTGCCTGCTCCTTTGAGGGGCAGCATCAGGACTTGCGCGACTACATTGAAGAGACTAAGAGACGACCCTTGGGTAGGATTGAACCGCTGCCGGAGTTTCGCCCCTATAAGGCCTTTAGTTACGGCGCCATTAAATTGCGCAGCCCCTTTGAGCGTATTAAGGAAGAGCAAAAGCAGGAGTTTATCGGCAGCTCTGCCGGGGTTGAGCCTGATTTTGCCCGTGAGCGCGAGTATTTAGAAGGCTATAGTATGGCCGAGCTGAAGATGGTTGGTACCATCGAAAAAGACAATACCCTCTGGGCCTTAGTAAATGATTCCGACGGTGGCGTGCATCGCGTTACCACCGGTAACTACCTGGGTAAAAACCACGGTAGGGTGATTGCCGCCGCACAAGGCCAATTAGATATTGTAGAAATAATCCCCGATAACCTGGGCGGTTGGGTAGAGCGCCCCCGGGTTCTCAAATTAGAGGAAGAATAAGGAATTAACTATGTCTGCACTGCTTAGAACTATGAGCGCTGTCGGGGGACGCCTAGCGGCCACTCTAGTATTGCTGGCTTGGGCCTTAACTTCCTTTGCTGGCAATATTACCGATATTCACTTCGCCGAACTGCCGGGTAAAAAGTTTGAAATTAGGCTCGACTTTGATCGCCCGCCGGCCGACCCCAAGGGTTACACCATTGAGAAGCCTGCACGGGTGGTGTTGGATTTCGCCGAAACCGAAAGCCGCTTAGAACAGAAAAAATATCCGGTTTCGTTTGAGTCGGCCAGCAGTGTGGTGGTGTTATCGAGCAGCGGCCGCACCCGCATGATTATCAACCTCAATGAGCTGGTTACCTACCGCACTCGTGCCGAGGGCAATAGCATTGTGGTAGAGATGGGTAATGAAATCGGCCTTGACTATGTCAAAGCCGGAAAAAGTTTGAGTGATACGGTATCCACCGAGGTAGATACGGATTACCAGCAGGCTATTACCAGTCTGGACTTTCGCCGTGGTGAAAGTGGCGAGGGCAAGGTTATTCTTCAGCTGTCTGACCCCAATGTAAACGTCGATGCCACTTCGGGGGGCAAGAACTTAGTGCTGCAGTTCTCCGGAGTCAGCTTACCAGCTGAGTTGCGCCGCCGTCTGGATGTGGTTGACTTTGCCACACCAGTATCCTTTGTCGATGCCAGTTACAATGGCTCGGGCACCAAAATTGTTATTGAAACCAGCAGCGAGTACGACTATCTGGCCTATCAGGCCGATCAGCAGTATGTGATCTCGGTTAAACCCCTGACTCAAGATCAGCGCGATGAGCGCAAAAAGCAGTTTGAGTTTGTGGGTAAAAAGCTGTCCCTTAACTTCCAAGATATTGAAGTGCGTTCGGTGCTGCAGCTTATTGCCGATATCACCGACCTAAACCTGGTTGCCAGTGATACCGTTGGCGGCAATATCACACTGCGCTTGGATAATGTGCCCTGGGATCAGGCCCTGAGCTTGGTGTTAAAAACCAAAGGTCTGGATAAACGTCAGGTTGGCAATGTACTGATGGTGGCACCGGCCGAAGAAATTGCCGAGCGCGAGCGCCTACAGTTGGAGGCCCAGAAACAGCTGGAAGAACTGGCGCCCCTGCGCACCGAGTATATTCGGGTTCGCTATGCCAATGCGCGTGAGTTATTTAAGCTGTTTGCCAATGAGAATGAAGATGGTAACGGCTCAAGCTCTGCCAACGATGAAAACTCCACCGGCAGTATTCTGTCGTCTCGCGGCCAGGCGATTGTCGATGAGCGTACCAACTCAATTATTCTGACCGACACCGAAGAAAAAATTGCCGAGTTCCGCCGCCTGATTGCCAAGGTTGATATTCCGATTCGTCAGGTAATGATTGAGGCCCGAATTGTGGTGGCCAATACCGATTACCGTAAAGAGCTGGGTGTGCGCTGGCAGGCCTTGGGTAAACATCAGATTCGTTCATCCACTCAGCGTGTGCCGGCGCTGGATGCCCTGGGTAACCCAACCTATGACGCCAATGGTCAACAAATTTATCGCACCCAGGTGATCAACCAACGCAGTGCCTTGTTTTCTGGTAAGTCGGATGCCTTTACCGATGAAAGTTTTGATGATAATGGCAAATGGACCCCAGAATTGAGCGACGCCAATATGGTTGACTTGGGCGTGACCAACCCCTTCGGTTCTATTGCCATGTGGTTGACCTCTGATAACGGATCACTGGGCCTGGAGCTGAGTGCGCTGGAAAATTCAGGCTTCGCCGAGATCGTTTCCCAGCCCAAAGTGATTACCGGCGATAAGCAGCCCGCTTATATTGAATCTGGTAAAGAGCTGCCCTATCGCCGCGCCTCGGCCAGTGGCGCCACCGCTGTATCATTCCGTAAGGCTGTGTTGGCGCTGGAAGTTACCCCGCAAATCACCCCCGACGATCGCATTATTATGGATCTGATGGTTAAGCAGGATTCGTTTACCAATGAGCAGGCCAATACCCCGGTAATTGATGTAAACCGCGTATCCACCAAGGTATTGGTAGATAATGGCCAAACCGTTGTGCTCGGTGGTGTGTTCCAGGATCAAGTTACCAACGGCGTCAGCAAAGTGCCGCTATTGGGTGATATCCCCTACCTCGGGCGCCTGTTTAAGAAAGATCTGGAAATTCGACAAAAGCGTGAATTGCTGATATTTATTACGCCTAAGATTTTGGCTGACAGCTTCACCGATTAATATTTTGAAAAGCATTGCTCTAGTCGGCCCCATGGGGGTCGGCAAATCCACCATTGGCCGCCTGCTCGCCAGTGAGCTCGGGCGTGAGTTCTACGATACCGATAAGGTTATTGAAGACCGCGCCGGGGCCGATATCGCCTGGATTTTTGATATCGAAGGGGAAGAGGGCTTTCGTCAGCGCGAGAGCAATGTTTTGGCCGAGCTCAGCCGGCAACAAGACCTTGTTCTAGCCACCGGCGGCGGCATTGTTATCAAGCCCGAAAACCGCCGCGAACTTAGTACTATCGTGCTAGCTGTATATCTAACAGCCTCAGTCAATCAGTTGGTGCGCCGTACCGAGCGGGATAAAAAACGCCCGCTCTTACAGGTTGAAAACCCGCGTCAAAAAATTATTGAACTGCTTGAATCCCGAGACCCGCTTTACCGTGAGGTTGCCCATTTGGTGGTGGAAACCGACGGCAAAAGCCCCAAGCAGGTGGCCGAGCTAATCGCCGCTGAGATTTAGCCCCAGCACCCTCCCGAATTCTGTTATTCTTGTGCGGCTAAAGCAAAGCCGAGAGAAACTATGCACACCTTAAGTGTCGATCTTGCCGATCGTAGCTACCCTATTTATATCGGCTCTGGCCTATTGGCCAAGCCCGAGTTATTGCAGCCCCATATTGCCGGTAAGCAGGTCTGTGTGGTGACCAACGAAACTCTGGCAAGTTTGCTATTGCCGGAGTTAAAAGCGAGCCTGGCCGGCTACGATTACTGCGAAGTTATTTTACCCGACGGCGAAAGCCACAAAAACCTCGATACCCTCAATACTATTTTCGATACCCTGCTCGAAGCCCGTCACACCCGCAAAACCACATTGATCGCCCTCGGTGGCGGGGTGGTGGGGGATATGACTGGTTTCGCCGCTGCATGTTACCAGCGCGGGGTGGATTTTATTCAGCTGCCGACCACACTGTTGTCCCAGGTGGATTCAAGTGTGGGGGGCAAAACCGGGGTCAACCACCGCCTGGGCAAAAATATGATTGGCGCTTTTTACCAGCCTAACTGTGTGATTGCCGATACCGGTATTCTTAGAAGTTTGCCTGATAGAGAGCTGGCGGCAGGCTTGGCCGAAGTTATTAAATACGGCCTGATTGCAGATTCTGAGTTTTATCACTGGCTGGAGCAGAATATGATTGCTCTGAAGGCTGGTGACGAGCAATTACTGGCCCAGGCCGTTCGCCGCTCCTGTGAAATTAAAGCCGATGTGGTCGCCCAGGATGAGCGAGAAGGTGGTTTGCGCGCCATTCTCAATCTGGGGCACACCTTTGGTCACGCCATTGAAACCCACCAGGGCTATGGCCAATACCTGCACGGTGAGGCGGTGGCCATCGGCATGCAGATGGCGATAGAGCTTTCCGTTATCATGGCTTGGCTGCCGCCCGAACTGAGCGCGCGCAATCGCCGTTTGAGTGAAGCGGCGGGCCTGCCCGTACACACTCCCCCAGCGATGACGGGGCGCGACTTTTTGGAGCTGATGGCGGTGGATAAAAAAGTAATGGATGGGCGCCTGCGCCTGGTCTTGCTCAAAGCTCTGGGTACGGCCGTGGTGACTGAAGATTTAGACAAGGAGCAGGTGCTGGCGGCTATTGACGCTTGCCGGGCTTAAGTGAAGCCCGAGCCAATAGGGCGGCACTAACTGGAGAAACAGATTGGATAGTTTAGCTGAGTACCTCGAATACTACGGCTTTGAATGCGAGCCATTTGTCGATGGTGTGTGTTTTTTCCCCGGTGCTGAGCGCGCAGAAGCGCTTGAGCAAATTCAGCACTGGTGCGACTTTGGCGCCGGGGTGATTGTGCTTGAGGGCGAGCCCGGCATTGGTAAAACCTGCCTTGCTCGGCAGCTGCTTGAGGCCCAGCCCCCGGCTCAACTGATCTCTGAGCTGGATGGCTCGGCGCTGGCCAATCTTGAACAAATGCTGATGGTGGTGGCAGCTGAGCTTGGGGTTGAGCTGCGTGAGTGCGAGGGCGGCAGTGCCATGCTCAATCAGCTGCGCCAGGCCATTAAAGCCCGTCAACACCAGCAGCAACCCTCCCTATTGATAACCGTAAGGCGCGCCCAATACTTGGATGATGCCTGTCTATTGGCGCTGCTTGGCTTATTGCAGGGGCAGGCCCCGGGGGCTGCCCAAATTAATGTGGTGCTGTTTGCCGAGCCGGGCTTAAGTGCGCGCCTGCGTAAGCTCGATGTGGCTGAGGTGCTAATCAATCAGCTGAGTTTGCGCCCTCTCAGTGGCCCCGAGGTGGCCGCCTATGTGCAGCAGCAGGCGCATTCGGTGGCCTACGAAGGCCCCGAGCTGTTTAATGCGGCAGAGATTAAACAGTTGCAATTGGGCTCGGGCGGGGTGCCTGCCGAGATCAATATACTGGCCCAGAATCTGCTAATTGATCGTCTCTACCACAAACCGCACCGGGCCTCTAAGTCGATGCCCCTGCCCCTGTTTGTGGCGGCGGCGGTATTGGGTGTCGGGGCATTGGCCTTCTTGTATCGCGAGCAGTGGTTTGGCGCACAGCCGGGGCAGCCCCAGCCCGCCACGGTGGCACAGGCGCCAACTGCCGGCCCAAATGATGTCGAAGCCCTGGTGCAGCAGGCATTAACCCCAGCGAAGCCGGTGTTTGCTGGTGATATGCAGGCGATGCCATTGCGGGTGGCCGCGCTGGCCGCCGTTGCTTTGCCGCCAGAGGATATCGAGTGGGTAGAGGGCAATGAGCCGGTGGCGCTGCCGTCTGTATCTGAGCCCCAGCCAAACAAGCCCCAGCCAATGCCCCCGGCCCAGGCCGAGCCGCAGCAGACGGAATTACCCGAATCTCAGCCGGCGAGTGAACAGCCGCTCGACCCACAGGCCTCGGCCGAGTTAGCCCCGGAGGCCTCGGCCGAGTTAACCGTGCCGCAAGCTGAAGCCGCTTCGGCCGCGCAGGCAGATATTGGTGAGCCAATGGCCTCGGCTGAGGCCGGCGCTGATAGCGGCCCTGGGCTGGCTGGGCGCAGTGACAATGCCGGCTCGCTGGCTTCGGTGAGCAGCGATCAAGGCCTTGAACTCAGCAGCTACACCGAACATGAGCAGTACTTGCTTAAGTTGGTCGACAGCGCCTATGTGATTCAGCTATTGGCGGTGCGCACCACCAGCCAGGTCGAGAAGTTTCTGGCCGGCCAGCCCAATCGTGATCAGCTTAAAATCTTTAACCGCCGGCGGGATGGCAAAACCTGGTACGTGATAGTTTTGCCGGGCTTTGATACCTGGGCGCAGGTGCAGGCCGGTGTTGCCGATTTGCCCAATGCCCGCCAGCGCAAGTCTGCCTGGCCCAGATCAGTAAAAATCATTAAGGCGGATATCCGCTCATTTAGAGGCATTTAGCAGCATTTTTGCCAACTTTGGCCGATCATGGCCGAATTTTATCTTTTTCTGGCTTGCTTAATTACCCTTTGGCGGTTAATATGCTGCGCCCATTCAACAGCTAAGCCCCTTTTCCTAGGGGCTTTTTTGTCTTCTGGGGTGGCACTGATCTGTGCTGGTATCAGCCCGTCCCAAACATGAGAGGCTGAACCGGTGGATGCACTCATCGAGCGGAGTATGGCGCGCTAGGCTGAGGCCTAAACGTGTTTGGAGCGACTTCGCCCTAGCAATATGTGAGACAGAGCATGACTACTGGACTCTATCGTTTAGACGAATTTAAAGACAACTGTGGTTTTGGCTTAATCGCCAATACTAAAGGGGCTGTTAGCCACAGCCTGTTGCAATCGGCCATCGAGGCCCTAACCTGCATGACCCACCGCGGCGGTATCGCCGCCGATGGCCAAACCGGTGACGGCTGTGGCCTGCTGATGCAAAAGCCCGACGGCTTTTTGCGCACGGTGGCCGAAGAGCAGGGCTTTGAGTTATCGGCCAACTACGGCATTGGCTCGCTGATGCTGAGCCAGGACCCGGTACTGGCCCAGGTCGCCAGGGATGCGGTCAGCAAAGAGATTGAAGCCGAGGGCCTAAGTGTGGCCGGCTGGCGCGAGGTGCCGGTCGATAAGTCCTGTCTCGGCCCTATCGCGCTAGAATCACTGCCCAGCTTTTACCAGGTGTTTGTCAATGCCGAGTGTTCGCTGCCGGCCTTGAATGCCAAACTGTATATGGCTCGCCGCCGCGCCGATAAGGCCTTAAAAGAAGATAAGGCCTTTTATATCGCCAGTCTGTCTTCCTCGGTGTTGTCCTATAAAGGCCTAATGATGCCTAAGGATATCCCGGTGTTTTATAAAGACCTGGCCGACCCGCGTTTAGAAACCGCGATTGTGGTTTTCCACCAGCGCTTCTCCACCAATACCATGCCCCAGTGGGAGCTGGCCCAGCCGTTTAGGATGCTGGCTCACAATGGTGAGATCAACACCGTCATGGGCAACCGCAACTGGGCCCGGGCGCGCACGCCCAAGTTCCAATCCGAGCTGCTGCCCAACCTGGCCGAAGTGGCACCGGTGGTAAACACCGAGGGTTCCGACTCCTCCAGCTTGGATAATATGCTCGAAGTACTGGTCGTTGGCGGTTTGCCGCTGCACCACGCCCTGCGTATGTTGGTGCCGCCGGCCTGGCACAATGTGGAGTCTATCGACCCACAAGAGCGCGCCTACTACCAGTATATTTCTATGCACATTGAGCCCTGGGATGGCCCGGCCGGCTTGGTCATGACCGATGGTCGCTATGCGGTCTGTACCCTCGACCGCAATGGCCTGCGCCCCTCGCGCTGGGTGTTGACCGATGACGATGTGATCACCGTTGCCTCAGAAGTCGGTGTGCATGGCTATAAGCCCGAGAACGTCGTCGCCAAGGGCCGCCTCGGCCCCGGCGATATGCTCTCGATCGACACCGAAACCGGTGAGCTGCTCAACACCGAGCAGATTAACGATCAATTAAAAGTTCGCCAGCCCTATCGCAAGTGGCTTAAAGAGGGCAACTTAAAAATTGAATCGGTACTGGAGGCCGAGGCCTACGAAGAGGCCATGCCGCGAGAAGAGCTGCCGCGCTATTTGAAGATGTTCCAGCTTAGCTTGGAAGAGCGCGACCAGGTCATTCGTCCGCTCGGCGAAGTGGGCCAGGAGGCTACCGGCTCCATGGGCGACGATACCCCGATGGCGGTGCTGTCGGCCAAAAAACGCAATCTGTTCGATTATTTCCGTCAGCAGTTTGCCCAGGTAACCAACCCACCCATCGACCCATTGCGCGAAGCCATCGTAATGTCGCTCGGTACCCAGCTGGGGCGCGAACTGAATGT
>JAOXRV010000552.1 GCA_025800435.1 Cellvibrionaceae bacterium
CGAGGCGGGCTATTTTGGCCGCGCCGCAGTACCGGGTTTGCTCCTTATTTTAATTTCGATGTTGGGCCTGGTGTTGATGCTCACCGGCGAGCGCCGCGCCAGTTTTACCGTACACGATGATCAGCACCCGGATTCAAAAGGCCATTAGTTATGCTAAAGATTGAAAATATGGCGGTCGACTATGGCGCCAATCGGGTAATTGATCAGCTCAATTTGAATTTGGCCAACGATGAAATTTTAATGATGGTCGGCCCCACTGGCTGTGGCAAATCGACCATATTACAGGCTGTCGCTGGTTTGCTGCCCCTGGCACAGGGCTCGGTCTCACTCGGTAAATGGCGCGCTAGCCGCAAAAAGCAAGTGGCCCCCGAGCAGCGCAATATCGGCATGGTATTTCAAGATTTTGCCCTGTTCCCCCATTTGACGGTTGAGCAAAATGCCAGTTTTCGCCTAAAGGATACCCGCGCAGCGGATCAGTGGTTGGATATGCTGGGGCTTGAGCCCTTGCGCAAGGCCAAACCCGAACAATTGTCGGGCGGCCAAAAACAGCGGGTGGCATTGGCGCGGGCGCTCGCCCACGGCCCCGCCTTAATGCTGTTGGACGAGCCGCTTTCAAGTCTGGATGCGGCCCTAAAAGATAAGCTTCGCTGGGAAATCCGCAATGCCCTAAAAGCGGCCGGCGTGCCCGCTATCTGGGTAACCCACGATCAACACGAAGCCCTGTCTATCGGTGATCGCCTGGGTATTTTGCGCGCGGGTAAGCTGCAACAAATCGATACGCCGGAGCAGTGTTTTTGCGCCCCGGCCAACCGTTTTGTGGCCGGCTTTTTAGGTGAGGTAAGCTTCTTAGCTGCGCAGCTAAATGGCGACAGGGCTGAGACCGCAGTGGGTTCACTGCCGGCCAAGGCTGCCGAGGGTGTTGCAGGTGAAGCTGAGTTAATGGTACGGCCAGATGACTGCGGGATAAAACCGGCGCTCGGTGAAGGGCATGGTCGTATTGAAAAAGCCCAATACGAAGGTGGCACCTGGCTTTATAAATTGCGCCTTAACGACGGCAGTAAGCTGCTGTTGAGGGTTAATCATGAGCAGCGCTTTGCGCTGGGCGATAGGGTTGAGGTTGTTCCCACGACCCGGCAGCCCTTGTTGGCCTTTGCCCCGCAGTAATTAATCTGAATCAATTTCCAGCTCCGGGTGGCCGGGGGTAAAAATTTTCTTGGCGCAGCTGGGCTTGTAGAAAAACCCAACTGGAATATCAAACAGCGCCGGCTCTAACATCTGCAACTGCTCCTCATAGCCCAAATCTTTGTGGCTTTTGTTATCGCTAAAAACATAATCTACGCGATTGGCAGTCAGCATTTTATACATTTGCTGGGTCGATTCGATGGCGATCAGGTCTGCGCCCATATCCCTTAACTTTTTATACAGTGGGGTGGGCATACCACTGTATAAAATTGCGACCTGTTTACCCTTGAGCTCGGCCAGCGTGTTAGTAGCTGGGGGCGAGTGTCTATTAAACAATAGCCCAAGCTTAACGGGTTCTGGTGCCACTGGCACAAAGCGATATTGATCGTTGGGTGGTGGCATAAGGGATAGGCACCACTCGCCCTGTTTGACCAGGCGAGAGACTCGCTTTTGGGGTAGGAACAGCGGTTCTAACTCGGCTTTAAAGTTTTTACAGGCGTAGTTTTTAAATATGTAGTAGCCAGTGCCGTAATCTGCTGCGGTGGCGCTTAAATAGGGTGGGTATTCGGACATCAGCAATTGCACCTTACCTTCTTTGCGAACGCAGGTGGGCGGTTTACTGTTAGCCCAGGTGTTGGTGCTAAGTATCAGGCCCGGTAAAGCGACAAGTAAAAGAATTTTGCTTAAGTTGATCATAGCGGAGTACATAATTACCAGTAAATAAGGCTCATATTCAGCCTGCTAGGCTCAGTATACTGCCCTGGCTATGGGAAGTTAGTTTGCTTTGCCTGACCATGACTGGCGCCAATGTCTGAGTGCATAGGTCAATACAGCGCTGATTAAGCCCGTTACATGGGCAAGTGATACAGTGTAAAAATCTTGGCTGCCAAACAGCTCGATGGCTGAGCTACTCAGCTTCCACTCGGTGGCAATTTTTAAGGGCAGGGCGAAAATTAAAAATTTGCCCAGCAGGCCCTTAAAGCCCTTGGCCTGATAGTATTGTAAAGCCCAATAAAATACTACAGCGGTGACCAAGCCCGATATGCCGCCGTAGACGCTCAAATCTTGTACGAAGATATATAAGCAGGGCCCATTCAGTAACAGGCTAAGTGCACACAGAGTTATAAAATAAATTTTGTTTGGCTTATCTGTAC
>JAOXRV010000574.1 GCA_025800435.1 Cellvibrionaceae bacterium
GATTGTGTTGGGGCCCAGAGGGGATATCGCCTACGCCTTTAATACATCGGGCATGTATCGCGCTATGCGCAAGTCGGGGGAGCAGGCGAAAGTGGCTATTTATCGGTAGCCGCTTAGCCTGCCATTTTATCTGTACCAAGCTAAGCGGGCCAATCGCCAGGGCGTGATCATAGGTGCCCTAGCTGGCTTGAGATAAGGCCTTGCCGCCTCGCTTGTAAAGGCCTGCGGCAATCACTGTGTTACGCCGCAGAATTTACAGCAAAATGGCGGGCATGCCGCTGGAATCATAAAAACCCAGGCCGCCCTTGGCGAAATAGTGGCTGACAATACTGCGCCGGCTCTGGTCGATATTCTCGCGCAGGCTGCCGCCGTGCATTAGGTTTTCGTGCCAGATTAAGATATCGCCTTTTTTGGCCAGGTAAGACATTTCTTCAAAATTATTGTCGTTGATCATGTCCTGCCATTTTTGGTCCACGGTGGTGGCAAATTGATCCCACTGGTTGTTAAACACTTGGGGGCAGTCGACGGTTTCACGGTAAATTCGCGGCAGCCGATGGCTGCCTTTGAGCACCCGCAGTTCGCCGGAGCCGGCTTGGATGTCTTCCAGTGCCACCCACACCCCACACATATAACCGGCGGGGAAGGGCGTCAGGTGTACGGTGTCTTGATGGTAGGACTGCTGGCTGCCGTAGACATAGGTCAGGGTTTGGCAGGGGCGCGGGGCGTCTTCAAAAATATGCTCCAACATTTGCAGCACTTTGGGTAGGCGCCACAGTTTGTTGATATTTTGGTAGCGGTTGTGCAGGCCCATAATGCGCTGGCTGCTGCCTATTTCGTAGTCCTGAATTTTCTTCGCAACTGCGTCATCCATCTCGCTGTTGAGCTTGTCGATAAACTCATCGTCGAGCCAGCCGCTTACCACCATATAGCCTTCGTCCAAAAAATCGTTGAAATTATTCAGGTGTTCTTTAACAAATGGATCTTTTTCCGCTTTGGCCGCTAGGCGTTGCTTGGCATCGGCGCGATCAAACCAGGGCACTACCGCCTCATCGCCAAAGTTAAACAGGGTGGTGTTGCAGTCGCCGGTAATAACTTTGGGCGATTCGGCCCTGGCTAGGCTGTGTTTTACTCGCTCGGCCAGTTCGCCGCTGTTGTCGATGGTCATATTGAGCACCGCCGCCAGCTGGGCCTGGCCATCGACTAGCAGCTGTACCTTGAGTGCCAGGGCGCCATTGTCGAGGCGGTGGCTATTGAGGGCGAGCCAATTTTCCTCGCCCATTTGCTCGGGGTTTAGTGGCTGCTGGTGCAATACCTGATTATTCTGGTCGAGCACTTGTAGCTCAAGCTTATTATCCGCCAGGTTTTCACCGTCTTGCAGCTGTATGGTATAGAGCACCTTGCACAGGCCGGCGACCTCCTGGGTATCCTGCAGGGCTGAAAGCTGGATTTGGCCCTTTAGTTGAAGGCTTGGGGTTTGCTTATCAGCTTTTGGCTGGGTGGTCACAGACTGCTGTTTGCTGCCATTGAGGTGAAGATAGCGGCGCGCTCGAAATAAGAAGTTTTGAAGGGAGTGTTTGATATTCACGGCTGATCCCTGGGTGATTAACAAGTGGCTCCCAAAGGATGGGAGTTATTCGGCCTATTTTAGCAGTTGGTGCTATTGATCGGAACGCTTATCCGGGTCTAACTCTGCCAAAATATCAATCTCAAAGCTAAACACCAGCTCACCGTATTGGTTGTAGGCCTCATTGCGGCTGCGAATAATGCCCCATTGGTCGCGTACCACCTTATCTAGCTTATCGGTAATCTCATAGGTAAAGGTCAAGCTGTGGCCGGGGCGCACGGGCTTGTGCCAGCGCATATTCTCAAACCCCACCCCGGCGCCGTTGCGGCGTCCGTCACGCACGCCGGTGGCGTAGCGCTCCATATAGGAGACCATCATTTTCATCCAGATAGCGCAGATATGCCAGCCGGAAGCCACCAGGCCTCGATGGTGGGTATCCAAAGCAGCCACCGGGTCTATGTGGTAGGGCTGGGGGTCGTATTTTTGGCCAAATTCGATAATCTCTTTTTCGCCAAAGGTATGGCTGCCAAACACGTGGAACTCACCAACCGGAATATCTTCAAACCAGCGGTGGCGGAAAACAATACTCTTACTCACAGTTTGTCCTCCCCATAAGCCACTAGAATTGGTGTGCGCAGGCCCATTACGGTATCGCCGTGTTGGTTGAACACGTCAATTTGACACAGTAGCTCACCGTATTGCGCTTGGCGTTGTTTGTCTTTTACGGTGATTTGGGCGCTGAGGGAATCCTCGGCGTAGACGGGCTTAAGCCAACGCAATTTTTCGACACCCGGTGAACCCAGCTGGGCGATACCCGCCTGGCTGAGAGTGTCGCTGAGCAAACGCATCATCAGTGCACATACCTGCCAGCCGCTAGCG
>JAOXRV010000579.1 GCA_025800435.1 Cellvibrionaceae bacterium
CGGTGTCGTTGGTTTTTACGCTCTGGCCAGTGAGGGTATTGTCTTCACCCACACTGTTGCTGTCATCGACTGCGGTTGGGGCGGTGTCGGTGATTGTGATGTCAAGGCTATTGCTGGCAACGGGAACTGGGTTACCCAGCTCGTAGACTTCGACCGGAATAATATCGACCGGATCGCCGCCACTGTGATCGGCGTTTGGGGTTTTTTGGCTATAGTCATAGCTAATGTCACCAGTGGCTGGGTTATAGCCAGTGATGGAAATATCGCCAATTGGGGTGCTGACCGAAATAGGCACCGCCGCAGCATTGAGCAGGTCGGCAACCGGTATATCGACACCGCCAACATTTATCTTTTCAAGCCCACCTGGCGCACTAACACTAAAACTACCGCTTAAAGACTGACCTTCTTCAACTGAATTGGCGGGAGCAGTGACTTCTGAAGTGAAACCAATACTGACCTGTGCCGGGGAGCTCTCGGCGCCGTCGTTGTCGCTAACCACATAACTAATCGAAGTCGGGTTGCCTGTAAACCCAGGCTCTGGGGTAAAAGTAATTTCGCCGTTGGCAGTATTGACCGTCCAGCGACCCTCACCGGGTACATCCAAAGCTTGACCGGGGCCGCTGCTGCCCACAATGCGCACACTGGCAGGATCCAAGCTGCCATCTGGATCGCTATCGTTACCGAGCACATCCACCGTTACGGTGGTACCTGGGCGAATACCACCAACCGCATCATCGACGCTGTTGGGGCCAATATTGGGGGCTATTACGGTGATGCTGAGACTAGAGTCATCTTCATTAACGCCATCGTTTACCGTGTAAAGCACAGTGGGCACCGAACCCGTAAAGCTGTTGGACGCGGTAAAGACATAATCGCCATTGCTTCTAACTGTCAGGGTGCCTACACCACTAATAATAGCGGTTTGGCCGGCGCTATAGCTGTTGCCGCCCACCACAAAGCCGGTAATAACCGCCGGATCTGGGCCATCGGGGTTAAAGGTGTTGGCCATGACATTGCCGCGGGCCGTCTGCCCAGAAAATAGGCTGGCAGATTCATTGTCATCTTCCAGCACATTTGCCGCATCGACATTAATCACAATGGTGGCCACATCGGTGCTGCCATCGGCATCTTGCACGGTGTAGGTAAAGACATCTTCGCCGTACACACCTGGCTTAGCTTCATAGCGATAGCTGCCATCGGGGTTGATCACGATGGTGCCTTTATCAGAGCTAATCGTGGTGCCTACACCACCTTGGCTGGGCTCGGTGCTATTGCCGGCAACCACACCCACCACAGCGGGCGCATCAAAGCCATCGGCACCAGCCGCATCGGCTTCGCCATCTTGACTATTGCTATCGCCAGCGGGCACATCTACACCGCTAATGACATTACCAGTCGCCACCAAGCTGGCGTCGATCTCGTCGGTATCGTCTTCGGCAATAGGCTTATCGTCGATAATTTGGATAAGTAGATCGGCGCTGATATCGTCATCGTCCGAGTCATCATCATCCACAATGGTAATGGGGAAACGCTCGTTCACTGGGCTGTCACTGTGATCGGCTGACTTATCCAGAGTGTAGGTATAGTTAATTTGGGTAGGGGTCACCGAGGTAATAACCAGGGTGCCGTACACACCTTGGATAGTATCGGTTTGCAGTTCGCCAGCAACCACAACCGGCACACCGCCGATGCTGATATTGGGCAGGCCATCGCCGGGTAAATACCTAAATGAGCCGTCGGTACTGCTCGAACCGCCGGTACCGCCGGGTAAACCACCCTCCTCTACGGTATTAACCCAGGTACTGGGGTCGCCACCAGCACTGTTGGGGGCGTCGATATCCAATAGCGGAATACCATCGATATTAATGGTCAAGGTGGCGCTGGAAGTATCATCGTCGGCGTCAATAATGGTGTAGCTAAAGACATCGAAACCACTGGCATCGCGGTTGGGCACGTACACATAACTGCCATCGGCATTGAGGGTCAAGCTGCCCTTATCGGAGACCAGCTGCACACCAACGCCGCCATTCTCAAGCGCAGGCTGATCACCCACAGCTACTGCAACAACCACATTACCATCTTGGGCATAGCCGTTAATACCGGAATCATCGGCGTTGCCATCCAGTTCATTGGCATCACTTTGCTCGCCATCGTCCAGACCGGTGACCACATTGCCGGTGGCAATGCCAGTGGCTTTTACCGAATCAAAATCGTCTGCGGCCTCTGGGGCGGAATCGATCGGTAGACTGGGCTCATCGGAGTCGGCCGCGGCAGTGCTCGGGGCAGTGGTTTCGAAGCCGGCCAGGGGAATAGTATCGTCACCTGTCAGAACAAAGCGCACACCATTGGCCACTGCGCTATCGACGCCTGCGCTGGTGGGGGCGGTACCGGCCGAGGCAGCGGCGGGTAGCAATTCTTCAAGACTGAGCCCCTCTTCTAGGCCCTGCTGCAAGCGATCGAAGTCCACACCTTCATCGGCGCCCTCCTCCACGGTGGCCTCTTTGATCATGGCCAGAAGCCTGGGGCTGAGCTCAATCGATTGCTGGTGACCTAAAACCAGCATGCCACCGTCTGGGAAGCGAATAATGACCACCGAGTCGGGGCCGGTTTGCACCAACTGGCCCTGACCCAGGCTCTGGCCTAAATTGAGACTTTGGCCATCATCAACAGTAACCTGGCCTTTACTGGCCACTACCTTGCCGGTGTAGTTTGCCAAGTCAAGATTGGATACAGCACTGGAACCACTATCTGCCACTAGATTATTCACAATTAGGTCTCTTACAACGGAGGCACATCAAAAGCCACTACAGCAACTACCACAATACGACTAGGTTCGCCTCTTTAAACCTAATGCCGTCGGCTCAATTTTAAACATGTCGGAGCAACAACACCAGAAAACCGTGACCCACTTATCACTTTTAACAACCAAAAACGGGAAAATATCTCAATAAACTAATACTAAATAACTATTTATTGACAATCCCGCTCATTTAGGTCGTCTTAATTATCCTGGCTACCAGCTTTACCTACCAATCAACCACTGGCCACAAAAATACCCAAGGAGTTTCTCCCTTGAGGTGGCCATGCACACCTGGGTACCGCCGCCCCATCAATGTTTGTTTACCCTATTAAAACTAATTCAATATTGGTCAATTAAAAGTTAGACACGGCACCTATTCCAACATTTATAGCCTTTTCAGACCAACTGTCCATACCAATTATCTAAAAACGCAGAATCACAACAATTACCGTCAAGTTGCCGGCATTTCGCAACAACTTTGCCAAAATAACCCGCAGGAGCCGGATTCTTGGCAGCTTGGAAGGGCGTATAGCAAAAGCGAAGAGGGAGTGGGCGCGATAAAGGCCCAGGGATGCAGAAAAGGCGCTGACTTCAGGTTCGACCGCCGACTTACATCCAGTAATAGTCGCGTAAGCTACAAGCTCCGTTGTAGACTGGCTTTACCCCAGCCATTCAAACCACTTATTAATTTAAGCGCCGCCCAATACGGTGACGGCGCATTGTTACCGCTAGGGCACTTACCTCAAGGCCTGAGCGTCATCGAGTTATTCAGAGGTACCCTAACGTTAAAGGCCCAGCTTGGGCAGTAACATGCCCATTGAGTTATAGATACGCAGCTCTGCCAACTTCTGATCGTTGACCGCGCGAATCAAACTGCGCTGGGCATCCACCACTTCATTTTCGGTGTTAAGCAAATCCAGCAAGGTGCGTCGACCAATATTAAACTGCTCGACATAGGCCTCTTTGGTGGCCTGGGCCGCCTGCACGTGCTTCTGCAAAAACTCAAGCTGAGCGCTAACCGATTCATAAGCGGTCCAAGAAAGCTGCAAGCCTTCTACCACCTGGCGGCGGGTGTTGTTGCGCACATCTTTGGCCTCTTCCATCAGATAGCTGGTCTGCTTGCGGCGGGCCTTATCG
>JAOXRV010000589.1 GCA_025800435.1 Cellvibrionaceae bacterium
CTACACAGTAGCCGAGAAAAAGCATGACACGCTTTAGCCATATAAATAATAAGGGCGAAGCCCATATGGTCGACATTGGCGATAAAGCCGATAGCCAGCGCACGGCCCGCGCCTATGCTCGCATTGACTGCAAAGCCGAAACCCTGGCGCTGATTGAAGCCGACGGCCTGGCCAAGGGCGATGTCATTGCCACTGCCCGTATTGCCGGTATCCAGGGTGCCAAAAAATGTTCCGATTTGATTCCCCTGTGCCACCCGCTTATGCTCAATAAAGTCGCCATTGATATCGCCCTAGACCCTGAGCAAAGCTGTATTCACATTAGCAGCCTATGCAAAGTGAGCGGTAAAACCGGGGTCGAGATGGAAGCCCTGACCGCCGCCTCAATAACAGCCTTAACGCTCTATGATATGTGCAAGGCAGTGGACAAAGGCATGATTCTTAAAGAAGTCAAACTGCTGGAAAAACTCGGTGGTAAGTCCGGCCACTGGCAACACAGCGAGACCGACAGTGATTAAGATTTTGTATTTTGCCCGCTACCGCGAGCAGCTAAATTGCGATGGCGAAAGCTTTGAGCTGCCGCGGGATAATTACACCCTGGCCGAGCTACTGGCCGAATTGCGCGCCCGCCCCGAGCCCTGGCCAAGCACCCTCGGCGATAACAATTTATTGGCTGCCGTCAATCAAGAGCTGAGCCAAGCCGAGCACATCTTGTGCAGCGGCGATGAGGTGGCGCTTTTCCCGCCGGTGACCGGGGGCTGATGTGAGCGACTTTATTGTCCGAGTGCAAACCCAAGATTTCGATCCCAATGCCGAGTACCAATGGCTGCGAGCAGACAGTGCCGGCAGTGGTGCATTGCTGAGCTTTGTCGGTCAGGTGCGCGAGTTCAATCTCGACAGCGATGTCAGCGCGCTGCAGTTAGAGCACTATCCGGGCATGACTGAAAAAGTACTGGAAAAACTATTAACCGAGGCGCGCCAGCGCTGGCAACTCAGCCGCGCTAAAATTATTCACCGCTACGGCCGCTTAGCAATCAACGACCAAATTGTCTATATCGGTGTCGCCAGCCCGCACCGGGATGAGGCCTTTGATGCCTGTCGCTTTTTAATCGATGTACTAAAAACCCAGGCGCCGTTTTGGAAAAAAGAAATAGCCGATAGCGGCGAACGCTGGCTGGATGCCCGCGCCAGCGATCAAGAACAAGCGAAAAAGTGGATTACTTAAGCCTGTTCTATACTGCTGGGAAATTACTTATTTTGAATAATTGTGGCTTCAATACCGAGCCTTGTGGGGGCTAAGGGGTTCTGGGGGGCGCATAAACCCGTCCTTGGGGCTCTCGTCCGCCATCCCTGGCTACCAAGCCCCCAGAACCCCTTAGCCCCCACAAGGCTCTACAACGGGGCGAACTTTAAGATGGTGTGGGTGGGCAGATACGGACTTTTCATCAAGCTGTGATTTATTGAAGTAAGTCTTTTTCACCCTCAATAATATTTTCGTACAAATTGTGGTAGTCACCCTTGTGGCGCTCGCCAAACAGGGGGTCGTCCAGCTGGGGAATTTTTTGCCCGATCCAGTCCCAGTCATCGTCCTCCAGGTAGCGTTCCATCAGCGGGTAGGCCCACTTATTTTCCTTTTCAATATGATCGGCCTGGGCCGCAATATAAGCTTGGGACTGTTGCTGTAACTGCCCGGATGGCACCACACAGCCCTGGGCTACACTGCGAAATATTTGCTCCAACTCAATGGTTTGCTTCTCAAGCCGGCCGTGATCACAAATAATTTCCCGCAGTAGATCCGACTCGGGAATATGCTTGAGCAACAACAGTGAGAAAACCTGATCCTCGATCGGGTGGTGCCAGTGCTCGGGATAGTTCTTTATATAATCGATAATATCGAGCATCAGCTCCAGCCGCTCGGCATCGATGCCCTCGTCCTCCAAGGGCTCAGCCAGGCCCCGCATGCAGCGCAGCAGGCGCTGAATGTGCTTATGATCAACACACAATTGTTGGTAAATTGAGTGCATGGGAATGCCTCCGCTTAAGTTTCCTGGCTCGCTACCGACTAAGTAATAGTAGGGTCTACTTTCAGACTATTACTAAACAGCTCGAACAGCGTTGATATGTATCAAGGAGGCCAGCCACTGGCGCGCAGCATAAAACCATGACTATGCCCACAAACAGTAGCCGCGAATCACATCAACACGCCAGCTTTTACAGGCGCCTCGGCACCACTCTGCACCGACACTACAGTGTCAGCGCGCGCCTGGTGTTTAAACAGTTCCGCCTGGGGGTCGCCCTATTCTTTGTGGGTTTGGTGGGGGTTTACGCCAATTATCAGTTGCTCATGCCCTCTGTGGGCCAGGAGCTGTTTTTACTGTGCTGTCTAATTATCGTGGGCATGGGCTTTGTAATCGCCATGTTAGCCCAGATAAGAATGCTGTTTGGGCGCCTGCTGCAGTTTATTGAGAACTGAGCACTTTATCTAAACTGGCGTTTATATAGACATCAAAACGCCCGGTTTTACTGCGGTATTGCAGATCTGGCTCGCGCTGGGCCAGGAAACCCGCCCCCTTGGGGCGCTTGACCACAACCCGGCCCAGGGCCGCCTGCAGCGCCGGCTGCAACAAACCATCCGCATCCATATCCGGCCCCAGCAGCTGCTGAAAACTCTGCATCTCTTTTTTTACCTGGGCTGATTTTTTACGCTCTGGGAACATCGGGTCTAAATAAACAATATGGGGGCGCTGGGGGGCATCGGCCAATTGCTGCAGATACGCCAAACCATCGCTGTGGCACAGCTGCATACGCGCCACAATGGCTTGCAGTTCAGGCCCAGCTGAGGCCTCGGCCCGAGCCAGACCATCGGCCAACAGCGCCTGCACAATTGCCGAACGCTCTAGCATGGTGACACTACAGCCCAGGCTGGCAAACACAAAACTGTCTTGGCCAAGGCCGGCGGTAGCGTCTAGCAAGCGGGGCTTGAAGCCAGCCCGCAGGCCCGCCGCCTTGGCGATAAGCTGACCGCTGCCGCCGCCGTACTGGCGCCGGTGGGCGGCCTTGCCAGCGGCAAAATCAACCCCCACCCGCACGCCGCTGTGCAGCTGTATCAATTGCAAACCCTGCTGATCCCAGATCAGCGCCAGGGGTGTTTGTTGGTGCGGGTCAAGGCCGCGCAAAAACTGTAATTGCGCCCTGGCTTTAAGGCCGGCCATCGGGCCCGCATCAAGCAGCTGCAAGCCCAGCCGGGCGGCCACGGGCGCGGCCATCGGCTGTTGTTCAGGGGTGGCCAATAACAGGGTCAGTACTGTCGGGGAAAACACCATCAGAGGCTTCGCTCACAAAAATTTAGGGGCATATGCTGTCATTGTCGCCCCATAAATTTACCACATTAAGCCAGCCCAAGCCTTTTCCTAAGACCGAATATAGCATCATTGCCAAGCCCGATACCGGCGCTTACAAAGTGCCGCGCCGAGCTGCCGCCTCAGCCAAACATCGCCTGTATATCCATAATATGTTTGCGCCCCAACTCCAGAATATGCATGGACAGCTGCGGGCTATACACCTCGGTCAAGGGCAAGCGCTGCAATGCCGGGGACTGGCCGATGCTGGGCATCGGCAGCTGCTCGCGATTATTGAGCATGCGGTGCAACTTGGCCACCTGAATTAGATCACACAAATCCGCCGGGCTGCTGTGCTGGCGCTGCCAGTTGTGCACTTCGCCAACCACAGTAATATAGTGATCCGAGAACTGCCAGCTTAGCAGAATTTGCCGCCCCACTTCGGATTTAAGCTGCTGAAAGGTCCCATCCAGGCCCAGATCATGGTCGATCAAATGAGGATGCTCATCGAGCATGCCGAGAATACCCACCACCCCGATATCGTGCATTAAACCCGCCAGCAGGGCTTCTTCGACACTGCAATTGGGCTCTACCATCAACGAACGAATGGCCACTGCCAAAGCGGCTACCTCTAGGCTGCCTATCCATTGAGCACGCAGTTTTTCGCGTAGAGCAATGCGTTTACTGGTGAATAAGTCGCGCAGGGTAAACCCCAGCACCAATTGCCGAGTGGCCTCAAGGCCCAGGCGCACAATCGCATCGTGGGTGGTGTCGCAAGCTTCCAGGCCTCTGTACAGAGAGCTGTTGGCGGTGCGCAATAATTTAGCTGCAATGGATGGGTCGGTATTTACCAAACGCGCCACTGCCTCGGCGGTGACATCGTCACGCTCTACCAGTTTGCCAATACTAAGCCCCACCTGGGGCAGAGATGGCAGCTGCAGATCATTGCTGGCCAGGGCGTGTTGCACCAATTCCAACAGGGTAACCTCAGCCACTTTTTCTGGCTCAGTGTATTCCTCTACCCCATAGTCCGACAGGCCACCCACTTCAAGCTCGACCGATTTGGCTTTGGCACCACTGTCCTCCCTGGCCTCGGAATACACCACCAGCACTTCAACCGGGCCTTTGGCTGAAACCGTATATTGACGCGGCCTGAGTTTAGAAATTTGGCGCATGGCCTGGGGGTCTTCATCGTTGATAACGCGGATGACGTTATCCGGGGATACCAGCTGCACGGTCCCCTCTAACAAATAATAATCGTGCTCATCCCGGTCGCCAGCGCAAAACAGAACCTCACCCGAGCGCATAATGCGCCGTTCACTGTTGCTATAAACCACCCAGAGCTGATCGCCGTTTAGGTTTTCAAACGGCTCAAATCGTTGTAAATCGTGTATTTCTAAGGTTTCTTCTGACATGGGCTAAATCACCAAATTTGATACCCCTGTAACGGCCGTTTTCGACCGAGCTTAAACCACCGTAAAAACTGGCGCATAATCACTTTCAGTATAGCCATATTTGCCAAGTGCCGATTGGAATCTGAGCAGATAGCTCTTATGATGGAAACCTGACTCAGCACGGAAAATCACCATGACTAATAACACGCCAGCTATCCGCTTCATACTTGCCGCCGGCGGCCTGATGCTTTTAACTGCTTGCGACGGCTACCGGCTAACCTTAAACGAGGCTCCGGTGAACGACGAGCGGCGTATTTTTAGCGCCTATTCGATGCAGGATAAAGCCCTGTCTAAATGTGTGGCCAGCGTACTCGATGATCGCGGCAGCCAACACGCCGGCCAGCTGACCCAACTCAACTGCAGCCACGAGGGCGTGGCATCGCTGGCGGGCCTACAAATTTTTAGCCAACTGCGGCATTTGGATCTGTCCAATAACCGCCTGGCGGATGTGCGAGTACTGGAGCAGTTAGAGATGTTGGAAGTGATCGACCTGCGCAAAAATGCAGAGTTGAGCTGTCAACAAATTGAACAGCTGCGCGCTGCCAGCAAGGCCAAGATTAAAGCGGATCAGTGCGACAATTAACAGCCGCGGTAATTAGGATGCCCTAGAACTTTATGTCGGCGCAAACATTAACCCCACCACATTGCGGTGTTGGTGCATCACCCGCATTTGCGCGGGTTCGCTGTTGATACTGCCCACCAGCTTTTTAAAGCGCACCTGTACCAAGGTGCCAACTGGCGGCAGCGATTGATTTTCAATCAGTACCGAAGCCCCGCCATCGGAAACATCCCGCGCAAAACCGACGATGGTGCCAAAAGCCGAGTGGCTGATTTCCACTCGTATCGATGTCGGTTTTCGTTCAAAGCGGCGACGCTCATTGACGGCCATAAATACCTCGTATTGTCGGCTGTGTTTGGGGCTTAGCAGAGTATAAGTTCTTGTCGGCCCAAGCACCAGAGCCGTCAGCCTAAGTACGAGAGCCATGAGCCTAATTGCGAGAGCCGTCAGCTCAAGCGAGAAAGCCGTCTGCTCAAGCGAGAAAGCCGCTTTATGCACAGATTCTGTGGATAAACCTGTTTACAGCTATTGTGGTAATGGCGCAAACGGCCTTGCGGGAGGGCTTACAGCTATTTGGGTGAAGATTAAGCAAGCCTTTGGGCCCGCCGGCGGCGAGACCAAAGGTGCTTTAGTGCGACTGGGTGCAGCTTATTTTTTCACCCATTTACCGCTGCTATCTTGTACATAGTGGCCCGCTGCAGTCTTTTGCTGGGCCAGGGTGGCAAAGCGCGCAGCCACCTGGGCCACGGTGCCGCCGGTTTTGCCGGCGGTGGCGGCGAACTTGGCCTTGCGCTTTTTATTGATTGAAGCAACCAGGGATTTAACCTCGGCACTGGCCGGGGTTTTCACCACCCCAAGGAGGCCGTCGCGCTGTTCACCGACCAAGCCCTGGGCCTTGGCACTGCCCAAATCTAAGGCCAGAGCATTGAGGCTAAACATCAGCATGGCTGCCACTGCGATTAACTTTTTCATGTCGTTCTCCTTAGAATAAACCGCTATCTTCTTCAAACATATCTTCAAGCTCTTTATCGATCTTGACCTTGATTTCATGTTCAATTTTTACATTCAAATTAATTTCAATGGGCTTGTCTGGCACCGCCACCTGTACCGTTGGGGTACAGGCACCAAGCAGCGCCCCCAGTAAAAAAAACAAACTTATTTTGCGCATAGCAAGTCACCTATATTGCGCAGCCCCGCTACTGGGCCTGCTGAATTTTTGTGCCGATGGCATCCGTAATTAAACGGCTGGCCTGTAAACTTTTTATTAAGTTGGGGATGTTGTCACTTACATTTAAATTTAAGTGAATAGGCCGGCCATTATCCATATCCGGGTTTTTGCCCTGCATTTTCACCCCCATTTGCAAATAACCGCTGTCGTCATAGCTGAGGCTGGAATCCAACTTCTCATAATGATAATTGCTTAGTGCTTCAGACACCAAATCCACCAATTCGTTTAAGCCACTCAAACCGCGATAGCGGATTACCCCGGGCGCCATGCCCCAGACCTTGCCGCCCTCAATCAGGGGCTGGCCATTGTCCATACGCAGTGGAATATCGCCGGCCAGGCGCATGGTCATATCCAAATCGGGATAATCGGCGGCGGCCAACAGCGCCTGTACATCCAGCCCACTCAGCTGTATCGCCCAGGGGGCGCGGCTGCTGAGCTTAGCCGGCGGGCCGTAAAGCTGCCATTGACCGGCCTCAATTTGGCCACCCAGTAATTTAGCGCGCAGCTGATCCAACTGGTAGTTATCACCCTGCACCGCAATTTGCAGTTGAATATCCTCCACCGGCAAGCCCATATCCAGGCTGGCCACGCTTAGGGTAAAGGGCGGTACGGCTAATTTACCCTTGCTATCTAAGTGCAGCTGGGTTTTTGCATTTACCCCCAGCAGGCCAATATCACCGGCCACCACACTGAGCTGGCGCTGCTCTAGCTCGGCGCTTAGCTGCCAGCTTGGGCCAGACTCGCTCAGCTGCCAGCGGGCCTCACCCTCGGCGCCAAGCTCACCACCGAGCAAATCAACGCTAAAGGGCCAAGGCGCAAACCAACTCGACAGGGGCGCCGCCGGCGACCAGCCCGGCGCCACCCAGCTAAACTTGGCAGCACCTTGGGCGCCGGCCAGTTGGTGCTGCCACTGGTAATCCAGCAGCGCCTGGTCCAACGAACTCTGCAGCTGACCGCTGCCATGGAGCTGCTGCCCACTCAGCTGTATGCGGCCATTACTGTGTAGGCCCGGCATGGCCTGGCCGGCCTCAAGCCCCTGCAGTTGGCCCGCATAATCCAGTGCCGCCTGCACTTGCCGACCAGCGCCGACATTAATATCGCTCAGTTGCAGCTGCCAGCTGGCAATACTGAAGTCCTCGCCCAGCCGGCCTCCCTCAGCCGAAAGTTCTAATTTAGGTATCGCCGCCTGAATCACCGGTGAATCGGAACTTGGCGTCATATTCACCGCAAAACCCTCTGCACCCGTTGCCAGGCTCAGCTTGTCGAGCTTTAGTTCTGCACGGGCCAGCTGGGTCAAACTGGCCTGTAACTGACCCTGCAGCCCCAGTTGCTGCCCTTGCCATTGGGCGCTGCCACTGGCCTGCAGATCTTCTAGCTGGCCCTGAATTGCAAGTGTCGCCAAGGGCAACTGGGCCGCCGACAGCGCCCAACTGGGCTCGCATTGGCGCGGGCGGCACTGCGGCGGGGCCTTTAACTTGATCGACAAGCTGGCCCCCTCACCGTAGTGTCGGCCAAAGCCCGGGCCACTGCTCAGGCTTAGCTCACCCCGGTTTACACTGAGCTGACCATCCCAGCTCAGCGCCAGGGGCTCGGGCAAATTGAGCTGCAACGGCAACGGCCGCTTCAGCTGTGGCGGCGCCAATAGCAGGCCGAGGCTATCGCTCAGTTCTATTTGGGCAGTGGCGGTGTGAGGCAGCAGCTCGGGACTGGCGCTGGCATCAAAATGGATTTTCAGCTGTGGTTCGGTATTGGGTGCCAGCAGTGCCAACCAGGGCGCCGGCCAGCGGGGCCAGCTCGCCAGCAGGCGCTGGTAGCTATCGCGCAGGGCCAGTTGGGCGCGGCCATCAATAGACCAGTTGGCCGCCGGCCCAGGCACCGCGGCCCGCCCTTGCAGTTGTATCAGCCCCGGCAGCTGCAGCTGGGTTTGCAGCGCCAGTGCCGGGCCTTGCCAGTGGCCGCCTAGCTGCAGCGCCAATTGCTGCTGTTGGCGGCCAAGCTCAGGCAACTGCAATTGCAGCTCTCCACTTAGGGCCAGTTGCTCGGCCGCTGGGCTGTGTTGCCAAGTCAGGCGGCCACTCAATTGATTATCGCCGTAGGGCACCGTCAACTCATCCACCCCGAGTTCAAACTTGGGCATCTGCGCCAGGCTTTGCAAGAGTTTATAGGGCGGCTCGGGCTCACCGCCGCTGGCACCGGTTTGGTCAATTTGCAGCCCCAGCTGGTGAATATGCAGTTTGCGCAGGCTCAGAGGCCAGGGGCGCAACTGCAGCTCAAGCTGGCGCGCATTAATATCAACAGAGGCCGTTGTTAGTAGCAGCTGTTGCAGTTTTATCCCCGGCCCCCGCTGCCATTCAAACTCTGGCACCGAGTAATCGATATGCTCTAAAGGCTGGGCGCTATAGCGAGACAGATAAAGCAGCCAACTGGGCTGGTGGGCAAGACCAACCAGCAATAGCGCCAGCAATAGCAGCAGCAACGCCAGTGCAATGGCCAGCCGCCGCAGGCTACGAATAATACTGGCTGCGCTCATCGACACCCCACTGTTTTCAACAACCTGCTAGGCCCGTGGCTGGGGAACCTCTAGCCAGCCAAAGCCTTCTTCCTGGCTGGCGTAGTGGATATTGCTCACCTCCCCAGCCAGGGGTTTAAACACCTCTTGCACCTTCTCCAGAGCGTTATTTTGCTCTGAGATATGGGCGATCACCAGCTGCTCTAACCGGCTTAAGTCCTGCTGCTGTAAAAAGCGCAGGGCCTGCTGGTTATTGAGGTGACCCCAGGGGCCGCCGACTCGATCTTTAAGCGATAGCGGATAGGGCCCCATCGCCAACATCATAGAGTCGTGGTTAGCCTCTAACAAGAGGGCGTCGCAAGCTTGAAAGTGGTTTTCGACGTGGGCGCTGATATTGCCCAGATCGGTTAGCACCCCCAAGCGTCGGCCGGCGGCTTCAAGAATAAACTGGGCCGGCTCACGCGCATCGTGGGGCACCGGCACCGGGGTAATATGCAGCTCACCCAATTGAAAGGCCTGATAGTTTTCGATCAACTCAAGCTGGGGCAGCTTGCCGATATCCCGCGCATGGTAGGTGCCCGGGGTCATATACACTGGTAAGTTGTGCTTGCGCGCAAACGGCGCCACCCCCTTGAGGTGGTCACTGTGCTCGTGGGTAACGAGTATGGCGCTGAGCTCAAGCGGCGCCAGGCCCAGCAGGGCCAAGCGCCGCTCGGTTTCTTTGATGGTAAAGCCGCAGTCGATTAAAACGCATTGATCAGCGGCTTCAACCACGGTGGCATTACCGCGGCTGCCGCTGCCGAGGGAGGCGAACCTCATTGCTTCCCCGCTATTAAATCAGATTGCGACGAACTAACTTGAGCAGTTCCTGGGCGGTGGCCTTGGGCAGCTTCATGCCGTAGGGATCGCGCACGCGCACTTGCAAATTATTGCTGTTGCCGCTGATCACCAACAAGTAGCCAGGCAGGTCTTGCAGGCGCTGGGCATCGGCACCGGGGCTTAGGTTAACAAACAGTTCGCGCACCTCGGGCTCATCCAGCGGCAAGTTGGCCAACAGCTCGTCAATGCTAAATGGTGGCTGGGCCGGCAGCTCATCTTGGGCTAAGGCACTGCCCTGTTGCTGTTCGTCATCACCAAAGCCCAATAGGTTGGAAAAGAAACCACCTTCTTCTTCAGCCGCTGGGGGCTTGCCCACGGCAAAGTAGTAAACCGCGTTATTGGCGTTCTCGCCGTAGCGCACCATACCTTCCTGGGTGACCGCGTGGCCGATGGTGGCCCAGGCTCGGGTCAAGCTCAGGCTCATGGCCAAAATGGGCTCTTGCTCAACTTCGGTCAGGCTCACCTTGGCATCGCCGCCGATGGTTTGGGCCAGCAGTGAAGCGGCGCCACCGGTATTGCCGAGGGAGGCCAGATAGGCGGCCAGCTCGTCTACCAACCAAGCTTCACGCTCTTGATTGATTGAGCGCTTGGGCCAGTTAACTTGGCCGTCGCCGCTCATCTCGGCAGGTACGCTCAGGTGCAGAATATGAATCTCGGTACTGTCTGGCTGTACCCCCTGCTCCATTTGAATACGGTAGCGGTCTTTGGTCTCGGTCGAGGCCTTAAACTGCAGCCAGCCGGTTTCGATTACACCGTTAACCGCATCGGTATAAACCACCCGCAGGCCATTGCTGCTGAGGAAGTGGCGCACCTTGGGCCAGATTTCGCTGGGCGGTAAACCCGCCAGAATCCAGCGGCGGTCAGACAGTTTCTGAATTTTGACATGCTCGCCAAAGGCCGCGGCACCCAGGGGCAGAGGCCGGGGCACGGCGTACTCGTCAACCTGGGTAATGGTTTCGCTGTCGGGGTTATTGGCGGCAAGCGGCGGAATCACGTACAGCTCTTCGGTGGTTTGCTCATCCACCTGCTCGGGCATTTGCATGGGGTCAATTTCAGCGGCATCCAGGTAGTCGTTACCCCGGTCGCGAAACATGCCGTCACCGCCAGTCATGGAGCAACCCGCAAGGGTGCTGAGGGCGGCGGCGAGCAACAATGGCTTAAATGAAGATCTGTACATTTTGCGGCTTCTTGTTATCAGTATGGCGGGCCGAGCCCGACAATTAAAATTAATAGATTACACCTAACTAAACTTGGCGCCTAGATTAACTACAAACAGCCGGCGTTGGCCAGGGCTTCTCGTACCTGGGCATGGTACCGCTGATCTAAATGGGTCATTGGCAGGCGCAGGCCATGTTGTATTAAGCCCATTTCGGCCACTGCCCACTTCACCGGGATAGGGTTAGATTCGACAAACATCGCTGCGTGCAATGGCATCAGTTTGTCCTGCAGGGCGCGTGCCTCGTCTGCTTGGCCTTGTATGGCCAGGGCGCAGGCTTTCGACAGCGCGGCCGGCGCAACGTTCGCGGTAACGCTGATATCGCCGTGACCACCGGCCAGGATCAGTTCAACCGCGGTCTCATCATCGCCCGAGTAAATAGCAAAGCCCTCTGGCGCCGCGGCGATAATGGCCCGGGCTCGGTCGACATCACCGGTGGCTTCTTTAATACCGATAATATTGTCCAGTGCGGCCAGGCGCAGGGCGGTTTCAGCGCTCATGTCGACGCCGGTGCGACCGGGTACATTGTAGAGAATTTGCGGCACATCCACCGCCGCTGCCACGTGGGCAAAGTGCTGATACAGACCCTCTTGGGTGGGCTTGTTGTAGTAGGGGGTGACCAGCAAGCAGGCATCGGCGCCGAGTTGTTTGGCGGCCTGGGTCAGTTCGACCGCTTCAGCGGTGGCATTGGCGCCGGTGCCGGCAATGACTGGAATGCGACCGTTAACGCGCTCGATCACGGCCTTAACCACGGCCATATGCTCGTCCACCGACAGGGTTGCAGATTCGCCGGTGGTACCCATGGCAACAATGGCGTCAGTGCCCTGCTCCAGGTGCCAATCCACCAGTTTGTAGAGGTTGTCCCAGTCCAGTGCGCCATTGGCATCCATGGGGGTAACGAGGGCAACCATACTACCTTGAATCATCTCTGTCTCCGATCCTGCTGAAAATGCAAAGGGCTAATGGTACTGGGGGGCTTTGCTTGGCACAAGCGTTGTGGGGGTAAAAAGAGGCTAAATACACCCCTCAGCCATTCCGTGAAGGCACGCTGCTAATGAGTTGTGTTTTGCTTGCAACAAAAGTGGCTTCGACCCCGAGCCTTGTGGTGGGGAGGGGGTTCTGGGGGACGCATAAACCCGTCCCTGGGGCTCTCGTCCGGCATCCATGCCTCCCAAGCCCCCAGAACCCCTTACCCACCTCAAGACTCTGCAACTGGATGAGCCCTAAGACTGTACAAGCAGAAAGAGTTATTGCTAGTGCTCAGCAGCTAGAGGTTCTGCGAGATGT
>JAOXRV010000601.1 GCA_025800435.1 Cellvibrionaceae bacterium
TCCAAAAAGCACGCACTATTGAGCTGCAGTTAACAGCCGAGGGCCAGACATGAAACCAAGTAGCATTGCTATCGGAGCAGTTCGCCGATTGCTGGTTGTATGGTGTCTGTGCATGGCCCTACCGCTGGTCGGACAAGCCGCCAGCTCCAAGGTCTCGCTGGATCAACACGAACCCCAGCGCAACGTTTACAAGCAGGCCCTAAAGGCCCTCGACAAGGGCAATATAAAGCAATTTCGGCGCCTTAAATCAATGCTGCGCCACTACCCGCTCTACCCCTACCTGGAGTATCGTGACCTCAAGCGCCGCCTCAGCGTCGCCAAGCGTCAGGAAGTTGACCAGTTTTTAAAACACTATCAACACACCCCCTATGCCGAGCGCATTCGCTACCGCTGGCTCAAGGTCAAAGTTCGCAAGGGCCACTGGAACCACTTCTTGCGCTATTTTAGCGACAGCATGACCAGCGCAACCATGCGCTGCCACTGGGCCAATGCCCATCTGCGCACTAAGCGCGCCCTGCCCGATAAAACCATTGCCGAACTATGGGATGTCGGCCACTCCCAACCCAAAGCCTGTGACCCGGTATTTGCCGCTTGGCGCAAAGCGGGCAAGCTCAGCAATAAACGGCTTTGGTCGCGTTACCAAAAAGCCATGTCCAAGCGCAACTTTAGCCTGGCTAAATACCTGCAAAAATCCATGGCCAGCCGGGATAAACACCTGGCCGATCTGTACCGCGAAGTAGATCGCTACCCCCAGCGCCTGAGCAACACTCGCAAGTTCAGTACCCGGCGCGCCAGTGAACAGTACAAATTTAACGATATTATTCTGCACGGCTTTGGGCGCTACGCACGCAAAGACGCCAAGGCCGCCTACAAAATTTGGGGGCGCTACGACAGTAAAAACTTGTTTAAACAAGACCAGCGCCTAGAGATTTTATACAGCCTGGCGCGCCGCCTGGCCCAGGGTGGCCACCAGCGCGAGGCCACCGCCTTGCTGTCCCAATACAAAACCATCGACAACACTCAGTTGCTAGAGTCGCTGTTGCGCGAATCCCTGGCCCAGCAGGACTGGAAGCGCGTACTCTACTGGTGGGGCAAGTTGCCCAAAGAGGCCAAGCAACACGAGCGCTGGCAGTACTGGCTGGCGCGCAGCCTTGAGCAAACCGGTGCCGCCCGACGCCCAGCGCCGGGCCTACAAGCGGACGCCATCTACCGCAAGCTTGCCAATGAGCGCAGCTTTTACGGCTTTTTATCCGCCGACCGTTTGCAACAGCCCTATGAGCTAGGCCACGAGCCACTGCAAATTTCTAAGGCCCAAAAGCGCGATATGCTTAAACTCGAAGGGGTTCAGCGAGTACACGAATTTTATCATTTGGGTGACAAACTTAATGCCAATCGCGAGTGGCTACACCTGGCCAAAAAGCTGGATAAAGGGCAAATGAAAACCCTGGCCTCGCTCACCCACGACTGGAATTGGCATATCAAAACCATCCAGGGCATGGCCAATGTAAAATATTGGGACGATCTAGAAATGCGCTTCCCGCTGGCCTATAACCGCGAACTGCGCAAAGCCGCCAAGGCTACGAATATAGAGCCGACCCTGCTCTATGCAATAGCGCGCCAAGAGAGCGCCTTTGCCGCCGATGCCCGCTCCCCCGCGGGCGCCATGGGTTTAATGCAGCTGATGCCGGCCACTGCCAAGCAAACCGCGCGCAAGATCGGGGTTAAATACCGCCGTAAAGATCTGTATAAGCCTCACTCCAATATCCGCCTGGGCAGTAGTTATTTAAACCAACTGCTGCGCCGCTTTAATGGCAACCGCGCCCTCGCCGCCGCCGCCTATAACGCCGGCCCCCACCGGGTCGACCGCTGGCTGCGCGACTCCTCGGCCAAGTTGGAAATCGATACCTGGATTGAAACCATTCCGTTTCGAGAGACTCGGGGCTATGTACAGAATGTACTGTCTTACTCGGTAATCTACGCTTATTTAATGGGCGATAAACGGCCGCTGTTAACCAAGGCCGAGGCTCGCGCCAACCTCTGATTAAGGGCGCAGGATATTGTCGCGCAGATAGCGCTCTAAGGTTTCGCCATCGAAGGGCCAGCCCAGTTCCGCCGATTGCTTATTGAGCCGAATAACCGGAATGCGAGTGCCGTAGCGCTCGACTAAGTCTTCGCTGTCGGCGATATCAAGCTCTTCCAAACCCAGGCCCCAGCATTCCAACAGGGGCCACATCACCGCCTTGGCCTGCTCGCACAGGTGACAGCCTGCGGTGGTGTACAAAATTAAATGAACGGCTTCGCTCAAGGTTTGCTCTCACTTAAATAATGGGCCAACAGTTTACTGTGGCATGGCCCATGATTAAAGCGTAATTAGGCCGGCAATAGCTGCAGTAACTGATCTAAATACTCACCCAGTTGAGGGCGCTCGGCAGCGGCCATGGTATCACCATAGTTACGCAGCAGCTCAGGTACAAAATCCGCGCTTAAGCCGAGCCGATCTTGCTCGGCCAGGGTTTCAAGCAGTTGCGCGGCGTAATCCTGCAGCGGCGCCAACTGGGCGAAACCCGGCCTGTGGTAATCGGGCTGCAACGACTGCACCGCTTCATAGGCGGCGGTTTGGCGAAGCGCACTGGACTGTTGCAGCTGCACGCTAAACTGGGCAATTTCACTGCTGTCGTAGTTTAGACTCAGGGCCTTCTCTAGCGCCATGCCCACATCACCCTGATAAAAATCTTGCGCGAGGCTGTAAACCTGATTAAACAACTCGCTAAAGGCCTGCCACTCTTTATCGCTGATATCGCCTTCGATAGTTAAATCAAACGCATACTCCTCGGCGGCGCTAAAGCTCATGGCCGTGGCGCTGCCGGCAGTGGTTTGGGCGGCGGCCTGGGCCTCGGCATAGCGCATAAAGCTGGCGGCGTTAATACTGATACGATCACCTTCTCGGGTGGTCAGCTCAAATTCAAAGCTGCGCTCGCGGCTGATATCTAGGCTGTGGTAGAGGCTTTGAGCGGGGCCGCGAACACCGGCCTCGGCGATGGGCCTGGCCGATAGCTCAGCGCTTTCCCGGGCGGCGGGCTCGGCCACTTCGAACGCATCCGCAGCACTGGGGCTGTATTCTTTTGCAAGCTCGGCAATACCTTTACTGACCAACTGATGGGTCTGGGCGATTTCCGCGCCCAGCGCATCATCGAGTACACCAAAGGATTCGAGCATATCCCGAGCCTCGCCGTAGCCTGTCTCAAAACCTTCCAAGCCCTCTTCTAGGCGCGCTTGTAACTCGGCCTCATCGGCACCGGCGGCACGCTCACTGCTCAGGCGCTGTTCAATAAAATCCAGGATACTATTGGCAACACCGCGGGCACTGTTATCGTATTGGGGCGCTGCAAGGGCTTGTGTTTGGGGGCTGTAAAGTTGCGCCGCCGGCTGGCCCTTATCGAGCTCGACAACGGCCGACTGCTGCGGCTTATCTGAGTTTTTGGCAGCAGCTTCGGCGCCGGACTGAAGCTGGGTCCAGCTCTGCATTGAATGACTAAACTGAGTGTATTGAACTTGCATTGTGTGCCACCAAAGATCTCCGGGTTTGGGATCTTTAGCGGCCGCACCAATACAAACTTGACAATTGCCGACCGGTGGTTAAAACCACCCCAGCCAATAGGCCACCAGGCCCAGCAGCAACACCACCAAGCACAGCGGCAGCCAAACCATGCTGCCGCCGCCGACATCGCTCTGCTTTGCGAGCGGCTCGGCACTGGCGGTGGGTTTGGGTTTGGGCTCTGGCTTGGCGGTAGAGTGTGGGTTGGGGCTGGGTTTAGGGCGCTGGATGGTGGCGTTGACTGGGGCGCGCACCAGGGTTTTATCGATGGTTTCTGCCGGGCCGAGAACGCCAAAGCTCAAGCTGTCAAAGGCCAACTCATCGCCGCGCCGCACCCGGGATTCCTTGACTCGCACACCGTTTAAAAAAGTACCATTGGAGGAATCCAGGTCGCGCACATAGAGCGCCCCTTGCTCAATAAACAAACGCGCGTGCTGGCGCGATAAATGCGCCGCAGCCAATACCATATCGCACTCATTGGAGCGGCCGACCAGGGTCTGCTCTGCAATTGGGTAGACTCGCTCGGACAGCGCCGGGTGGTTGGCCTTTAGCGCCCATTGGGCTTGGTCTTCAGCCTTGCTCAGGTGCTTGGGCTCTACCGGGTCTAGGGCTATACCCTTAGCGCGACCGGCTTTGGGGTCGACAATATCCATACTGATACCGGCCAGCGCCATTTTATCGCCCTTGGCCAGCTCACTGGCCTGGCCCTCGTTGAGCGGCCGACCATTGACCTCTACCCCGGCACCGAGCGCCCGCAGGCGCAGCTTTTCACCCTGCACCTCGATTACCGCGTGCTGTTTTTTTATACCTTGCTGTTCCAGGGTCAGCTGGCACTCGGGGGCGCTGCCTATGACCAAGCGTGGCTCAACTAGCCATAATTCCCGCACCCCGCTACCGGACTCCCTTAAACGCAGTTTTAACATTTGCTCATCACCTAACGCTAATCCAATAATTGCTCATTTAAAAACAATAACTTAGTCGATTTTACGAGAATTTGCCTGAAATAATGAGACACGTCCTGCAAAGTTTTCGACGACTATTCTAATTTGCGTGCCGGCGCTTTAATACTACTTTTCTATGAGCTACATTTATTGCCAATTTGCCAACGAGCTAAGCCAATGCCAAACCCCTGGGCCAGTCGCAGCCACCCCGGCTGTGTGCGCCAAAACAACGAGGACGCCCTAGCCTGCCACCCCGAGCAGGGGCTGTGGCTATTGGCCGATGGCATGGGCGGGCACCAGGCCGGCGATGTGGCCGCCAGCTTGGCCTGCCAAATCGTCTCCCGCGAGCTGCTGGCTGGGGCCGCTCCCCAACAGGCCTTTGCCAGCGCCCACAGTCAGATTTTGCAGCAGTCCAGCGGCCAGAAAAATGCCATGGGTTCCACCCTGATTTGCCTGCAACAGCTCGATCGTCAGCACTATCAGCTGGCCTGGCTCGGCGATAGCCGCGCCTATCGCTGGCGCGATGGCCAATTAGAGCAGCTAAGCCGCGACCACTCCTATGTACAATCGCTACTGGACAGCGGCCAGATCACCCCTGCCCAGGCCCGGGCGCACCCGGAAAAAAACGTCATTACTCAATGTTTGGGCGCCATCGCCGAAGAAGCTATAGAGGTGGATACCCTGACCGAGCAGTGGTGCGATGGCGACCTTATCATCCTCTGTAGCG
>JAOXRV010000603.1 GCA_025800435.1 Cellvibrionaceae bacterium
TAAAAACCTGATGGCCGAGCTGGAGCACCTGGCCAACCGGGGCTATACCGAGGGTTTCTATCGCCGCCACGTGCCGAGCGAATACCAAAACTACGAACAGGGTATTTCCACCAACCCCAACCAGCAGTTTGTCGGCGAGACCATCGCCGCCGACGGCCAGCGTTTAACCATCGATGTTAAAAACCGCTTTAGTGTGGGCGACACCCTGGAGCTGATCAGCCCCAGCGGCAACCACACGTTTAAACTGGAAAATATGCGCGATAAACACAATGCCGATACCGACACAGCCCCGGGCTCTGGCCATATCGTCAGCGTCGAGCTGCCCGGCGATATCCAACTGCCGAACGAGGGCGAATACTCTTTATTGATGCGTTATACGGCTTAGTTTTTTAGGGGCTTCGACCTCGACCCTTGGGTGGGGGAAGGGGTTCTGGGGGACGCGGTAACACCCACCACAAGACTCGACATCGAAGCCGCTATTTATACTCGGAAACAACTATGCACCAAAAAGACAGCCGCAATATTGTCGTATTAACCGGCGCCGGGGTATCGGCGGAGTCGGGTTTGGATACCTTTCGCGATAACGGTGGCCTGTGGGAGCAGCACCGGGTTGAGGATGTGGCCACCCCAGAAGCCTTTGCCAGAGACCCCGAGCTGGTGCAGCGCTTTTATAATTTGCGCCGCCAGGGCCTGGCCAAGGTCGAGCCCAATGCGGCGCACCGGGCGCTGGCAGCATTTGAAACCGAATACCGCAAGCGCGGCCTCGGTGAATTTACCCTAATTACCCAAAACGTCGACGACCTGCACGAGCGCGGCGGCAGCCAAAACCTGCTGCATATGCACGGCGAGCTATTAAAAGTGCGCTGCCAGGCCAGCGGCAAAGTCTACCCCTGCAAACAAGATATCGACAATGCCCGGCCCTGCCCCTGCTGTAATATGCCCGGCCAACTGCGCCCGGATATCGTCTGGTTTGGGGAAATGCCCATGCATATGGACACCATCGAAGCGGCACTCACCCGGGCGGATATTTTTATCGCCATCGGCACCTCCGGCAATGTCTACCCGGCAGCGGGCTTTTTTCAGCTGGCTAAAATGTACGGCGCCCACACGGTTGAACTCAACCTAGAAGCCAGCGGCGGCCAATTTGACGAGGTGCACCAAGGCCCCGCAACCGAAGTGGTCGGCGCCTATTTAAACCGCTTATTGGATTAAAAACTACCAAACTAAGGTTAGCAAAATTCTGATTTACCTAACCCAAACCCTCACTTACCCTGTGTTCAGATTCCCTCCACACCCTCTTACAGGTCAAGGCTGATGAGCACAATCAATACCGAACACTACTGGATGCCCTTTACCCCCAACCGGGCCTTCAAGAAAAACCCCAAAATTTACACCAAGGCCCAGGGCATGATGATGACCCTGGCCGATGGCCGCGAGATCATCGATGCCACCGCTGGCTTGTGGTGCACCAACGCCGGCCACAGCCGCCCGCAAATTGCCGAGGCCGTGCAGCGCCAGCTATTGGAAATGGACTATGCCAACCCCTTTGGCTTTGCCCATGAAAAGGCCTTTGAGCTGGCCACCCGCCTGGCCGAAGAGATTGCCCCAGCCGGAATCAACCGGGTATTTTTTACCAACTCCGGCTCCGAATCAGTGGACACTGCCCTTAAAATTGCCAGGGCCTATTGGCGCAAACAGGGCCAGGGCAATAAAACCCGCTTTATCGCCCGCCAAAAGGCCTACCACGGGGTGAATATGGGCGGCGTTTCGGCCGCCGGCCTCACCCCCAACCGCGCCGCTTTTGGGCCGGGCCTGGAGTTTTCACACCTAAGCCACACCTGCCTGCCTGAAAACGCCTTTAGCCGGGGCATGGGCGAGCACGGCGCCGACAAGCTTGCCTATGAGCTAGAACAGCAAATTGCCATGTACGATGCCAGCAATATTGCGGCGGTCATTATCGAGCCAATGGCCGGTGCCGGCGGGGTGATAATTCCGCCCAAGGGCTATCTGCAAAAGGTGCGCGAGCTGTGTAGCGAGCACAATATTCTGCTAATTTTTGATGAAGTAATCACCGCCTACGGCCGTCTCGGTGCGGGCACCGCCGCCGGCCTCACCGGGGTAACGCCGGATCTTATTACCACCGCCAAAGGCCTGACCAATGGCGCCGTACCCATGGGTGCGGTGCTGGCCAGCCAACAGGTTTACGATGCCTTTATGCAGGGCCCAGAGACAGCCCCAGAGCTGTTCCATGGCTACACCTACTCGGCCCACCCGGTCGCCTGTGCAGCGGCCTTGGCCACGCTGGATATCTACCGCGACGAAAAGCTGTTTGAACGCGCGGCCAAGATGGCCAAGCCCTGGGAAGATGGCATACACCGGCTGGATGATTTGGCGCTGAGCACCGATGTGCGCAACTGGGGTTTGGTCGGCGCCATCGACTTTGCCGCCGGCCCCGCCGCCAACGGCACTGAGGGTTTGACTCGGGCCCAGAGTGTGGCCGCCAAGGCGCTGGAAAAAGGCATTACCGTGCGCGCCGCCGGCAATACCATCATGATGTCACCGCCGCTGATTATCGAGCAGGGTCATATCGACCAGATTTTTGACAGCCTACTGGAAGCGGCTGCCGAGGTGGGATAAAGCACTTTCGCTGGGGCACCTCTGAATAACTCGGTGACGCTCAGGCCTTGAGGCAAATGCGCTAGCAAGGCGCTCGCTCGAAGGCATGCTGGGCGCACGTCGAGAGTGAGCAACGCGGCTAGGGCGTTTGCCTCAAGGCCCCGCTGAGCATCATCGAGTTATTCAGAGGTACCCTACCACCCCCGCCCAGCGGGGTGGCGATTGGAATTAAGTTGGTAAGAGCTTACTTTTGGGCCTGCGGATAGAACTAAGCCTTGCTGCCAATACTGCGATCTTTGGTCAGGCGGCCGAGAATTCGCTCCAACAAGCCCGGCGGGGCAATCTCTTCGCGGTAAATGCGAATTGAATCTGGGGCACTTACCCCTACCGCCACCTGGCGCCCGGAGATAGACACTATCTCAATACAGATATCTTCGCCGATAACGAGCTTTTGGCCGGCTTTTCGCGTTAAGGTCAACATTGTTCCATCCTTATGTTGTTTGGTTCTGAGAGTTTGCGCAGCCCGCAGCAATTAAGTGTTTACTAACCAGAGCTAGCGCTAATCAGCCGCTGCGCCCGATGTTGTGCTAGCAAAGCAGCCACTACTGGCTTAAGCAATGGCATAAATAACTGCCGAAACGTCGCTAACTCTGTCACAAAAAATGGGGATTTTGATTAATGCCAAAGCATGGAAACGGGAACCGAACAAGAATTCAGCCAAAAATCAGCCGTAGGTGTGAGCGTCCACTCAGTAGATTTCGGGGTAAATGGAACACTAAAAGCTGAGTTCTTCACAGTATTGCAACAATCTTCTGGCAAAAATCACCCTTATATAGAGGGAATTAGTTCCCCAGGGGGAAATAATGTGTCAGAATCTAGGCATTCGAGCAGTCGTTGTGCCCCTGAGGTCCTTGCCCGATCGCAGCAGCCAGAACCAAATAATAAAGGTGCCTGTAGTTGATGCGTAGGCTAAACATGTAGAGCCAAACATATTGGGCTAAACATGTGGGGCTAAACATACAGTTAACTGAGCCCGAGCCACAGTGGCCAGCCAGCCCCCTGCTAATGTAAAGAATCCAGCCAATTCCGGATGGTAAAACGCTCCTTAAACGGAGCATGAAAACCGCTATGTGAGCGGTGCAACACAAAGAAAGAGAGAGATATGTCCAGTCCAGTTGAAGGAACCGTAAAGTGGTTTAACGATGAGAAAGGTTTCGGCTTTATCGAGCAAGAAGGCGGTAAAGATGTATTCGTACACTACAGCGCCATCGAAGGTAACGGCCGCAAAACCTTACAAGATGGCCAGCGTGTAACCATGGTTGTCACCCAGGGTCAAAAAGGCCCGCAAGCTGAGAATGTTGTACCTCTCTAAGTTGTACACTGCTCGCTGCCAGCGGCAAGACTAGTTTTGCCCTGGTAGCTACC
>JAOXRV010000635.1 GCA_025800435.1 Cellvibrionaceae bacterium
CTCCACCATTGTCAACGCCAGTCTAATTAGCGCCGCCAAAACCTTAAACAACGGCGAATATATGCTGACCTTAGCCAATAAAAAACAGCTTAAGGTCAGCCGCAGCTATCGGGACAAAATTAAAAACCTACTAAAATGAAATAGGGCACCCTTGATAGATGCCCATTTGCAGTACTGCAGGGCTATCGGCATAAAGCTAATATACGATGGGTATTTAAGCGCTGGTTTGACTGCTTGCCAGGGTGCTATCGGCAGCAGCGCTGCCATTCAACTCACTGTAAAGCGCGATACCACCATGAACGCGAGCGTAGCAAAGTGCCTCGCCCGCTTCCTCGATTAGCTCTTCGGGGTTTACCTGGGTGGCATCATAGCTACTGATTCCGGCAATGCAATCGAGCGGCTGGGCACCAGCGCCCTGGTGCTGTAACTGTTCCAACATGCGCTCAACCACCATCCGCGCCTGCTCGCTGTTTGCGCCGGGTAACAAGGCCAAAAACTCATCACCGCCGCGCCAGGCCAGTGAATCTTCTTCGCGCAAGCTCTGTTGCAACAGCTGTGCACAACTGGCCAGTACGGCTGCCTCCTCTTCAACGCTGAGCGAGTCGATATTTTTAAGCCGCAACTTGGCCACACTGAGAGAGCTGCGCTGACGCTCGGCCAGGGCTAAGCAGAGATTAAAGCGCTCTAGAAATACATCCCGACTTACAATATCACTGCTGTCACCGGCTTCGGCGCCAAGCCGCAATTGTCGATTAAGCGCAAACCCTATTGCCGTACTAATCGCCAGGCTAATTGCCAACACCAGGCCCCACAGGCCCAAGCCCTGCGCCTGGCTATAGCGCCAAAGCGCGTACAGAGCAGTAAGCGCGATGATAAAGTTGATCGTCAGCAGTGAATACATAGCCGAATAAAGGGTCATCAGGTCTTCCCGCCTGCACAAAGCACCTGCATACCATCGCAGGAAAGTTGAATATAACCCCATTAAGATAGCACAAACACCGCAACTTGCCCGGTCAAGCAGTTATCGCTTCTCACCCTTCCTCGCGGCCATAAAAAAACCCCGACGCTGTCGCATCGGGGTTTTTAATATGGCGCACTCGGAAGGATTAACTCAGGCATTCCTATGCCTGACCGCTGCGCGGCGCCAGAGGCGGTTCCAAACGCACCCGGCGTTTGCTCGAACCTTGCGAAGCTTCTCACCCTTCCTCGCGGCCATAAAAAAACCCCGACGCTGACGCATCGGGGTTTTTAATATGGCGCACTCGG
>JAOXRV010000645.1 GCA_025800435.1 Cellvibrionaceae bacterium
GGCGGCGAATATCGTCGGCGCCAATTTGCTGTTCAATTTCGCTGCGGGTGTCGGTAATGCTGCGCTTGATTCGGCCCCAGTAGAGGGCGATGGTGCGCAGGGTGCCGGGCAGTCGTTCGGGGCCAATAACCAATAGCCCGACGACGGCGATCAGCAGCAGTTCAAAGAAGCCGATATCGAACATTTATCTTTCAACTTTAGCGTCAACTTTTTCGGCTGTGTCGCTGTTGGCTTGGGTTTCGTCCTGTTGGCTTTCTACCGCTTTGTTGGGCTCTTCGCTTTCGTCTTTTTTGTCTTCGTCATTCATGGCTTTTTTAAAGCCCTTGATGGCGCCGCCCAGGTCGCCGCCCAGGTTTTTTAAACGCTTGGTGCCAAACAACAGCAGTACAATGACTAAAATGATCAGCAGTTGCCAGATACTAATGCCGCCTAATCCCATGGGTTTATCCTCGCTAGTTTATTTTTTGGGGCGGGCCGCTTTTTCGGCCAGGCCCGATAAATCAAAGCGCCGCTCCAGCTCGGCCAGTACTGAGCTGGCATCTTCGCCCAAGTGGCTTAACATCACCAAGCTGTGGAACCACAGGTCGGCGGTTTCGTAAATCAGATCTTTATTGTCGCCGCTGGTCTCGGCGTCTTTGGCGGCCAGTACGGTTTCCACCGCTTCTTCGCCCAGCTTCTCTAATATTTTATTTAAGCCCTTGGCGTGCAAACTGGCAACATAGGAGCTGCCCGGCTCGGCCGCGGCTTTGCGCTCGGCCAGTACCTGGCACAGTTGGGCTAGAACCTGATCGCTCATTGGTATATCTCTTTTGGGTCTTTTAGCACTGGGTCGGTGGTTTTCCACTCGCTGCCCTCAAGCCGGCGGTAGAGGCAGGATTCGCGCCCGGTGTGGCAGGCGATGCCGCCCAGTTGCTCTACCTGCAACACGATCATATCCGCGTCGCAATCTAGCCGTATCTCTTTCACCTTTTGCACATGGCCAGAGCTTTCGCCCTTGTGCCACAAGCGCTGGCGGGAGCGAGAATAATAGACCGCTTCCATCTTTTCAGCAGTCAGGGCCAGGGCTTCCCGGTTCATCCAGGCCATCATCAAGATACGGCCAGTTTGGCAGTCTTGGGCGATGGCGGGCACCAGGCCGTCGGCATTGTAGGTAACTTGGTCGAGCCAGCTCATGGGGTAACACTGTAGCCATTGATTTAGGCCGGGCATTATCGCATATGCCCGGCCGGGGCAGAAGCAACTAACGCTTTTTTACTGGCTGGCTACTTTCACCACTTCCGCGACCTTGGCTGTGTTAATAACCTAAAACGCCAAACATGAATGATTAGTCAACATATTGACCTTGTTGCTTTTCGGGAATTAAACTGTCTTATTCGTTGTGGTTTAGTAAGGATAGCTCTATGAAAAAGGCGCTCTTAGCGGTAGGCGCTGCGTCCGCAATACTGTTATCAGTCCCTTCCCTCGCTGATCTAGAACCCCCGGCTGGTGGCATGGTGTACGACAGCAGCCAGGATATTACCTGGCTGCAAGATGCCAACCTAGTAAAAACCGCCTGTGCTGCCCACGCCCAAGACCCAGGTAGTACACTTGGTCGCTTGTGGGCAGCCTTTGACCCATCGGCCCTGCCCGTTGGCCAGCGCTCGGGCAGAACCAAGGCGCAAATCTGTGATGACGGGCCTGTTTGGAATGGTGTAAACCTGCCCGGCGGACGCTTAAACTGGTTTGAGGCCGAGGCCTGGGTGGCGCTGCTAAACGATCGCGCTTACCTGGGCTACAGCGATTGGCGCCAGCCGGCCACGGTGCAGCCGGATACCACTTGCTCGTATAATTTTGACCCGGGTGATGGCAGCCGCATGTATAGCCGCTACCGCTGCGCCGGCTCTGAGCTTGGCCACCTGTTTTATAGCACCGCCCCCCAGGGCCTGGGCAACCCCAATGATTTGGATGATAACTGTTTGCAGGGCGTCGCCAGCGCTCCCGACCACTGTCTTGACTCAGATGCTAGCTTTACCAATATCGAGCCCTATATCTACTGGTCGGGTAGCGACTTCAGCCCCAATCGAGATTACGCATGGGACTTCAATTTTGCCGATGGTTTCCAGGAGTTCGATAATAAGGATGTGTACGAATCCTATGTATGGCCCGTTCGCGATGGGCGCTCGGCCGTCCTCGCTGCTCAGTCTCAAGCCCAAGGTATTCCGGTGCTTGGTGGCTATGGTTTGATGGTGTTGGGCGTGATATTAGCGGGTTTTGCCCGGCGGCGTTTTCGGTAGTTTGAGTTTTGTGCAGGATTCTTGGTGGATCCCCGCTTTCGCGCACTGCTGTCCGGGGAAAATTTAGCTCGTTTCGCTAGAGGCCAGAGAGGCATTGGTTTTAAGAGATAAAGCGCTAACACTGGACTCAAAATTGTGTACGTCCATCGTTATTCTCACTAAATCGAGCTACTAATAAATTCCTTGTGTACTGCTTGGATCAAAAAGTGGCTTCGACCCCTTACCCACCACAAGACTCTGCAGCTAAGTGAGCTCTAAAATAGTGCTGGCAGATAGTGTCTCGATCAGATCCCAGCAGCTAGAGGTTCTGCGAGATGTAAGCTTGAGGGGTAGGGGGGGCTTTCGCAGTGACTAGGCTTCTGGATGAAACGGGGGCCAGCGCCTGGATGGCGCGCTTTCGGAACGGAGAAAGTGCCCCCTATCCCTCAAGCTGGGTTTTATCCCCGAAGGCCTGGTCATAATTTTCCCCGGACAGCAGT
>JAOXRV010000657.1 GCA_025800435.1 Cellvibrionaceae bacterium
GGGTGTGCCAGTCTGGCACACCCAGGCTGCCGCCGGCGGTCGCAACCAGGCCGCATTGGATATTATTAATACCGAGCTACAAACCTTAGCCGACCAGCTAACACAAAGCCGCAGCAAACTGCGTGCCCTGGAAAGCAGCGCCGATCAACAGGGCCTGCCCTGGACCCCGGGCCGCAGCTTGTAATCTGTAGTGGCGCAAGCGGGGTGCTTGCGCCAATTTCAGGGCTTGGCATAGCGGTATGTTAGGGAAGCTTACAGACTGATGTGTTAAGCCCTTACTCGATTTTAAAATCATAAGCCCGGTGAGCCCTCACCGATTCGGATATTGGCCGGCCATCTTCGCCCATGGCTATTATTTCATAGGAATAGTAATGGCCTGGTTTTAGTTTCTGCGTATAGTTTTTCAAATCAATGGTGGTGTCATTTATTTGGGGGCGGTCGGACCAAGCAAAAATTGTAGTATTGCCCAAAGATTGATGTGGGCCAGATTTTTCGTAAACTTGGAAAATGTAAGCCACCGCGCCCGCGTATGGCTCCCAAGAAATTATAATGGGGTCATTCAAAGTGTAGCTGGTTTGGCTTGTCGTTTTTATTATAGGGTCAACAAAGCTAAAGTTAATTCCAGCTCCCTGCCTGGTTGCATCAACGATGAATGGGCCGCTGGAGTATGGGTGCATAGGGCTGTAAATTAAACCTGATAAAACTTCGTTTGCGGATTGTCGGTCTAGCTCATAGCCATCAATTACGTATTGCCCGTGGGGGACTGAGATCGTGTATTCGCCATAACCATTGGTCGTTGCCCATTGGCTCATGACCTTACCATTTAAAGCTAGGCGGAGTCTTAATCCTTTAACGGGCTTGCCGTTCGATTTGGCAAGCCCCTTGATTTCTCCTGGGCCTGCCGACAATACGCCAATCTTGTTGTCAAGGAATCCACCTGTGTAAATAGCAGTTGAACCTAAAAATTTACTGCTTAGTGTCGGCACATCAGGAACATCAGATATAGCAGCTTCATTCTTCTCAATAGTCGAGATTATCGTACTCTTAAAAAAGAATTTAAAATATATAAGCAGAATAACTATGAAGGCAACGGCAAAGCCGGCCCCAAAAAGTAAGCCATTAAAAAATTTTCTTAGCATATTGTTTCCCATGTTGGAGGTTGACGCCGTATCTACGGCTGCTTTGGGGTGTAGTGGAAAGCCAGCCTGGCAACATGCCTGTCTGGTGCTTGACTTTGTTGTATATGATGACAACATACAAAAATGGTTGATTGGAAGCAGATTACCCCCTACGTTAGGGTAGTTGCGCGATTTTCCCGGGAACCCCCGGGGCAAATTGGAGTGCTAACGCCTGGCGAAGGGGCATGTTTGTTGTGAAGCAACGCTTAAAAATGTCCCGCTTGCACGCCTTGTTACATGCGAACTTTCCAGCGCCCAGGACTCCTGCTACCGTGCATAACAGCCAGCACCACAATAGCATTTTCTTTTACTACATAGAATATTCCAAAAGGGAAGCGTTTGACTAAATTTCGATGGATATTTCTATGGGCGATAGGGTAATGATTTGGGTTTTTAGTGATTTTATCCAGGGAAGCTTCGATGCATAAAATGAAATCTTGGCCTAACCCTTGGCGGCATTCCTCGTAATACTCATATGCTTCTTGAATGTCTGCTTCCGCTGCACTTCGAATCCTTAGCTGATATGATATTAACTTTTTAAAACCCTTTCCTTAACCTCAGACCATGAAGAACCGACCTCCCCATCCATCTCGAATTTCGCCAAGCGTTGATTAAGTTCTTTTATCTGTTCTTGGGTGACATCTAATGTCTTCTGGTCAATTACGACACTATCCCAGAGTTCTTGGGCCAAAATCACCTTTTCGGTGTTGCTAAGATCTTGAATTTTCATGACTTTTACCAAGTGAACGTATTCTTTTTGCCATTATAAACCATGAGGTGAGAATTGGCACAGACCAGAGCATGTAACGCTTTGCTTTTGGGGCAGCCGGAACAGAGCGAAGCGGCGAGTAGGCTGTCCCCGCCACGAAGTGGCGACAACAGCAACTTGTTATATTTTTTAATCATAGACAAAGGACGATTTCATAAACGAACAAAATTCGGAGCACTTCCACCCTCCAATTGTCTTACCATGCTCAATACACTCTTTCTTCCGGATGTAGCCATCTATGGTTTTTAGGGCATTTGGCACATTAACCCACTCACCTGGAGATTTATCTTTTTTCACTACTCCAGAAAGGAAGTCTATGGCTATCGATGCATTTTCTTTACTGTAATGAGATTCTGGGAGTCTCATGTCATCTGGAATGTCAGTATTTGTCGGGCAGATATCTTTAGCCGCGACTATTGATGAACATAGGATAAAGAATGTTAAAAGTAGCTTCTTCACTATCAGACCTGCTGAAATATAACGCCCGGCTTAGGGGCGGCCTTGTAGTTGGTTGTGTTGCGCTAGCGTAGCGACAAGCGCAAAAGCAAGCAACGGAAAGGCCGTCCCTGCCATGCGCTTTTCAGCATGGCAACTACAGCCGCTTGTTAATATCTTGCTTTATTAAAGCTGTGGCTGTAGCTTTCGCAATAAGCTTACCATCTTGATAGAGCTCACCCTCTAAACAGCAAACTTGGTTGCCCTTTGAAACAACCCTACCTTTACCCTCAATCAAACCCACATATGCTGGGCTTACAAATTGTGTTTTCAGTTCTAATGTTGGTGCAAACTGCCCTGCTTCCAAAGAAAAAACTAGGGCCGGCCCCATGACATCATCGAGCATCGCACAAAGGAACCCACCTTGAATTGTACCTGCTGGATTCAAAAACTCTTTCGCTCCTTGAAAAGCTACATGTATTTCCATTTTTTCGGGACTGTAGTCTATAAGCTCGAAGCCTAATGTCTTTGCACATTCCGGTGTAGGAACTTCTTCAGCTTTCACAAGATCATAGATTTTCATACTTAGCACTTTGCTTAAAATAAAATGTTAACGCCTCAATAACCGGCAGCGTTGTGGCGAAGCCACGCTTTTAGCCGTCCGGCGCCGCAGGCGCGTAGTTAATTGACTTGTTAAATGTTTTTGCGATTAGCTCTTTTTCTCGACCGCAGGTTGGATGCTTACCCACTAGACAATTTGCTAAAGCCCAAAGCTTACCTGACATTGTAAACCACGCTCCCTCTGGAAGCTCATAAGTGCCGGCAGCCTCTTCGAGTGTTGAATCGGAAAAAGGGCCGCCAAATCCAACTACGGGGATAATAGCGCTACCAGTTTTTACTAGTTGTTTATTAGAATTGAGATAAATGAGGTAATAGCCCCCAAGCTTTTCTAGCCTATTCCATCCGTGCTGATGTGAAATACTATATTCGGAGACACTACTCCCTTTGATAGGGCTAATGGTTACCAAAGTGGCTCTATACATATCCTTTTCACGGTCATATGCCCCTTGTACAAGCTCAACCAAAACTATGCTTTCTGATTGCTTAGGTAAGCGAGAAATTTTTATCTCCTCATAATACGGGCGCATTCCGTATGCTTGAAATGCGATGACAGATAATAAGATTATGGCACTTAGCTTATTCATACATTTAACGCCTAGCACACGGGCAGCCGTAATGAAGCGAAGCGTAATGTAGGCTGTCCTGCCCGGCGTTTTTTGCCGGGCTTACGTGCTGCTGCTTGTTAGGCATTTTGGTTTTCATAGACTTCGGTTACTTGTTGCCAACAACGTTTAATATATTTGATTATTGAAGTTTCGCCGTGTATAGCACTTGGGCGGACAGGCGAGGGGAGATTTTCAAGAAGCCAAGGATCTGGCCACCCATCCCATACTCCAGCTACACTTCTTAGATTACCCTCTAGCACTGGGTAAACCTCATACCAAAGGATTTCTTCTGCTTCGGCTAAAGAAATCCCGCATTCATAAACCGTGCGCGCAATGTAGCTAAACACATGATCATTCATCTCAGCATCTAAAAACAGATCAGACAAGGCGCGCCATATTTTAAGTCGATTCTCTGCGTTCATACCTGTGATGCCTAACATTTTAATATTGAGAAAGCACAATATTCTACGCCGATATTTACCAAAGTAACTACTTCAAGCGTATGAAAAAGCTCAATATTCCATAAAAATATCAGCCGCCCAACCAATAATACCGTTCCGGCGCGTTGATCTTTGATCGCGTGCTTAATAGTAGCTCGAAATGTCACTGATAACCTATTCAATTAAAAATAGGTGCCGGCGCTATTGCCGTCCTTTACATTGGGGGGCACGTAAACGCTTTTCGTCACACTGGCTGAATGTTTCCGTTTCCCATCAGCGTCAGGTGCTAGGTCGGGGAGGGTGGGGTGTAGAACCTGCTAATAGGCTAAATAGGTGGGGTTCGGGGCGATAAAAGCCGCACACTGGTGCGGCTCGCTGCCCTTGGGGCTAATGATGGGTGGGCTCGTCGGCATTGTGCACATGGCCGTGTTCCAGCTCATCGGCAGTGGCTTCGCGGATGCCTACAACTTCGACCTCAAAGTGCAGGTCCAGGCCGGCCAGGGGGTGATTGCCATCAATGGTAACGGTATCTTGTTCCACTTCAACGACCTCAACAATCTGCAGGCCGTGTTCGGTTTCGGCGTGGAACTCCATGCCGGGTTCAACTTTTTCTACCCCCTGGAACATCTCCAGGGGCAGTTCTTGAATCAAGTTTGGGTCGATTTCGCCGTAGCCCTGCTCGGCGGCGATAACAGTTTTGAGTTTATCGCCCACTTTTTTGCCGGCCAGCTCTAGCTCTAGGCCGGGCACAATATTTTGGTAGCCGTGCAGATACTCCAGCGGCGCTTCGCCTTCGGATGTGTCGATGGTCTCGCCGCCTTCATTGCGCAGGGTGTAGTGGATAATACCCACCATTTTGTCGGTCAGTTGCATAGGGTTGCCTGTATAGGGTGTAAGGTTTTTAGGCGCCAAAGCTGCTGTTGCGCCCAGCTAAGGGCAGGCGCAGGGGCAGTAGCTCATGGCCGTGACCCAAACGGGGGGTCACGGTTTTACCATCCACTTCGGCGCGCAGTAGGTGAATGGCGTAGGTCTTGCCATCTTGCTCGGTTTGCTGGAGTTTGACCAGTAAATAATCCCAATTTTTAGCCATCCAGATATAGGTGGTGCGTTTTTTTCCCTTTTTACGCACTTTTTTAACTTTAATAGTGGCGAGCTTGCCCAGCCGGGTGTCGAGTATTTCTTCGCCCACCATTTCAAAGCTATAGGTTTTCAGGCGCCCGCCATCGGCAATATCGTACTCAAGGTTTTGCTTGCCGTTGAGTAAGTCGCTGCGCAGCTGCAGCTGGTAGCTGAGCTTATCCAGGGCCAGGGGGGGGATTGCCATGCTCCAGGGCTTGGCCTGTACATTATTGGTTACGCGCATATTGCCCCAGTCAAAATCCAGCACCGCATCGCGTGAGCGGCCCAGGCCCTCGCGGTGGTATTCGTAGCGTTTGGGTTGCAGGTGGCCGTTAATGCCCCAATTAAAGCGCGAACTTTCGCGCAGCTTGGCCAGCCAGGTGGAGGCGCTGAACACCAGCTCTTGCTCACCACTGTTTAGGGTGTTTAGGCTGCGGCTGGCCTCAATGGTAAAGCCTGAGAACTTTGCCTTATAAACGGCGTGGAAGTCTTTTGGGCGGCGGGGCTGTTCGGGGCCTTTTAGGGGGGCAATACTGGCCAGGCTGGGCTCGTCTTCAGCGTTTGCAAGGCCGCTGCCCTGTAACAAGGCAGCCGCCAATAGCCCGGCCAGCCACAGCTGGCGGGGGTATGCGTGCTTGTTGGGGGCTGCTGCCATTTGTGTACCTTGTTACCTTTTGGCTTGGGTCTTTGCTTTGGGCTTTGGGCCATGCCTAGTGTGCCCGGTTTTTTCAGGGCACACCACTGGCTTTATGATCAACTGACGCTGATTAGACGACCGTTGGTGGGTAAAGGTTCACCGTCCAATAAGCTGCGGCTGCCCGCCGGGCTATTGTCCATCTTTAGGCGCCCCTGGCAAAACCACTGCACCGCCAGGGGGTAGATTACGTGCTCTTGCCGCTGCACCCTTGCCGCCAAGCTGTCGGCCGTATCATCGGGCAATATATCGATGGCAACCTGAACCGCCCCTGGCCCACCATCCAGCTCGGCGGTGACAAAATGCACCGTGGCGCCGTGCTGTGTATCACCCGCATCCAGCGCTCGCTGGTGTGTGTGCAGGCCCTGGTGCTTGGGCAGCAGCGAGGGGTGAATATTGAGCATGCGGCCTAAATAGTGCTCGGTAAAGGCCGGAGTCAAAATGCGCATAAAGCCAGCCAACACCACTAAATCGGGGCGCTGCTGGTCGATCAGCTCGGCCAGGGCGGTATCGAATAGCTCGCGGCTGGCAAAATCTTGGTGGTCTAAGGTTAGGGCGTTAATATCAGCTGCTGCGGCGCGCTCCAGGCCTTTAACACCGGGGCGGTTACTGATGACGGCGACTATTTCGCCACCCAGGCTGGCATTGGCCTGGGCATCGATTAAGGCCTGCAAATTGGTGCCGCTGCCAGAGATCAGCACCACCACACGTGGGACACAAGAGTTAGACATAAATGTGCTTACAGGCCAGCCAGCTCAACTTGCTCTTCGCCTTCGGCGGCTTCGGCAACTTGGCCGATCAGGAAGGACTCTTCGCCGGCGGCATTTAGTCGCCTAATAACAGCGGCGGCGCGCTCGGCGGGCACGGCGATAATCATGCCTACGCCACAGTTAAAGGTGCGGTACATTTCCACTGGGTCGACATTGCCCTGTTGCTGCAACCAGTTAAAGACACTGGGTATCTGCCAGGATTGGGTATCGATCACCGCTTTGCAGTTGGCTGGCAATACCCGGGGAATATTTTCTTGCAGGCCGCCGCCGGTAATATGGGATAGGGCGTGCACTGGCTCGGTTTTGATCAACTCAAGCAGGGGCTTTACGTAAATTCGGGTGGGTGCCATCAGCGCTTTGGCCAGGGGCTTGCCGTCCAACTCTTGATCGAGCGAGGCGCCGCTGAGTTCGATAATTTTGCGGATCAGCGAATAGCCGTTGGAGTGGGGGCCAGAGGAGGCCAGGCCAATCAGGCTGTCGCCGGCGCTGACCTTGCTGCCGTCGATCAGCTCGCTTTTCTCGGCTACGCCCACGCAAAAGCCGGCTAGGTCGTAGTCTTCGCCCTCGTACATGCCGGGCATTTCGGCGGTTTCGCCACCTACCAGGGCGGCGCCGGCCTGCTCACAGCCAACCCCAATGCCGTCAACCACCGCGGCGGCCACATCGACATTGAGCTTGCCGGTGGCGTAGTAGTCGAGGAAAAACAGCGGCTCAGCGCCGGCCACTACCAGATCGTTTACACACATGGCCACCAGGTCGATGCCGATGGTGTCGTGCTGGTTTAAATCCATCGCCAGGCGCAGCTTGGTGCCGACCCCATCGGTGCCCGATACCAGCACCGGCTCGCGGTAGCCGGTAGGCAGCTCGCACAGGGCGCCAAAGCCGCCGAGCCCGGCCATTACCTCTGGGCGGCGGGTGCGTTTGGCCACGTGCTTAATGCGCTCGACCAGCGCGTTACCTGCATCGATATCAACACCGGCGTCTTTGTAGCTTAAAGAGGGCTGCTTGTCTGTCATAGGGCTAATCTTCACCTGAGGGCGCACTGGCGGGCCCAGCCCGGCCGAGTACGGCATTGCACCAAAAAGAGGGCGCGTATTTTACCTAAAACTCTGCCTGAGCTCATTAACTTTATGCAGTGTGCACAATTTGCGCCTTAAGTCGGCTGTCAGGGCGGTCTGGGCAGGCTACAATAGGGCGTTTAAGGGTTCGTTTTTGCGGGCCTATTTTGGCTGGGTTCAGTGCCTGGGGTTATGATCCGCGCTATGATGTGGCCCCGCCCCACCACCCGGCTTAATGGATTGAACTGAGACACCATAGTGAATACAGCCCCGCGCACCCACGCTTTACCCTTTTTTATTCTATTAGTTGGCCTATTGGGCCTGAGCAGCCACGGCTTGGCCGCCAAGGTCGATAACCTCTATCGGGCCAGTTTCCCAGTAGAGAAGCAAGACGGCGCCGAGCGCGAGCAGCTGGCCGCTGCCGGCTTGGCGCGGGTGCTGGTGAAGGTCTCCGGGCGCCGCAACTTGCCCCGCGAGGGCCAATTGGGCGAGGCCCTGCAAAGGGCCAACCGCTATTTACAGCAGTTTAGCTACAGCGGCGCCGAGCAGGGTTTTATCCTGCACCTGGATTACGCCAAAGGCGCGGTGGATAACCTGCTGCGCAAAAGCGCCTTACCCATCTGGCCCGACAACCGCCCGCAGATTTTGCTGTGGTTGGTACAAGATAATTCTCAGCAGC
>JAOXRV010000660.1 GCA_025800435.1 Cellvibrionaceae bacterium
GCTGAGCGCCTGCCACAGTTCAAACAACTGGTTTTGGGCCACATCGGCCAGCACGATATTCTGCTCGTGGGTGGTACGCGCTTCGCCAAAACTGTAGCGCTCGGCCAGCTCGGCAATGGTTTCGAGCTGCTTGTCGGTAACATCCCCCGGCGCAACCCCGGTGGGCTTAAGCGAAAAGGTAACAGATGCATAGCCGGGTTTTTTGTGGGCGTTGACATTGCGCGTTAGCCAGTGGTCAAACTCGCGGTTGTCGCGGCGCTGTTGTTGCAGTTGCTCGGTGCAGGCAAGCGGGTCAAACACCTGGTAGGCCGGCTCAGTAAAAAAGCTCTTGGCGCGGGCGATCTCTTCCTCGGTCAGGCGGGTATAGCCATCTTTAATGCGCGCCCACTCGGCTTCGACCAGTTCGGCAAAGGCCTCGACCCCGAGCGCTTTAACGAGAATTTTAATGCGCGCCTTGTATTTATTGTCGCGCCGACCCTTGAGGTTATAGACCCGCAGGATCGCGTCGAGGTAGCTGAGCAGTTCCTGCTCGGGTAAAAACTCGCGCACCACACTGCCGATAATTGGGGTGCGACCGAGGCCACCGCCCACCAATACCGTAAAGCCCGCCTCGCCGGCATCGTTTTTGACCAGCTTGAGGCCGATGTCGTGCAGGGCGGTTGCGGCTCGATCTTCATCGGCGGCGCTGACCGCAATCTTAAATTTGCGCGGCAAAAACGCAAACTCAGGGTGCAGGGTTGACCACTGGCGAATAATTTCGCAGTAGGGGCGGGGGTCGAGCAGCTCATCCACCGCTACCCCGGCAAATTGGTCGGTGGTGGTATTGCGAATACAGTTGCCGCTGGATTGGGTTGCGTGCATCTCGACTGCGGCCAGCTCGGCCAGCAGTTCGGGCACCTGAGACAGTTCGGGCCAGTTAAACTGAATGTTCTGGCGGGTGGTGATATGCACATAGCCTTTGTCGTAGTCCCGGGCCAGGCGCGCCACGGTGCGCAGCTGTTTGGCGTTAATCATGCCGTAGGGCACATTGACCCGCAACATCGGTGCCAGCCGCTGTACATAGAGGCCATTTTGTAGGCGCAGGGGTAAATAGGCCTCTTCGCTCAGCTCGCCGGCTAAATAACGCTCGGTTTGGCTCTTAAACTGGGCCACCCTTTGGCTCAAGATGGCCTGGTCATAGTGGTCGTATTGGTACATAAGCTTATCAGATCACAGTGGGTGTAAAACGCTTTAGTGGCCAGTTGAGCATTCGGCTCAAGCAACCTTCGCCACAGCGAATTTGTACTAGTATTAATATAACGATTGAGATTATTGGCGACAGTGGCTGGCGTGAATTTTCACGCTGAATTCCCCCGTCAAATTACAGGTGAAAATCGCCATATATTGTGAATTTTGCTGCCAATTTACCCCATCCTCCGGTTATGGGGCGCAACCTTAGCAGCTCTTGATAGAAGATAAAACTATTTCATTTTTATATGTTAAGAACAATTGCGCATAAGCAGTAAAACACCTTGCAGCCTCAAGTATTAGAGATACAATCAAATTAAGCACTTCGTACATTGAATAATCTATAACAGGCGGAGCAATAACAATGAATGACAATTCTACTTTGCAAGACCAAGCAGATAGTACTGCTGATGCGATTGCCGCAGTGGCCCTGATTTTGATTTTCGTGGCTACCTGCATATTTTGGATAAGCGGGCAATAACCCCCGGGGTATTCGGCCGAGATCGAACCTGGAAACAGCACGAGGAAAGTGGCTCTTTAGAAGCCGCAGTGCGACCTGCTTATCTGTAACTACAGTAAATAGGGTGTGTTATGGATACATTAAGCAGCAGCCACGGATTCCGTTTGGATGACAGTTTTTTG
>JAOXRV010000674.1 GCA_025800435.1 Cellvibrionaceae bacterium
GATAGCTTTAGTTTTAGTGGTACCAACTTTATTATTTACCCCCCCGGTGGCGGCACCGTTAAAATTCAAGCCAAGGATATTTCCATCGGCCACCGGCCTGCCGGCGCCACGGTTATTCCCAATATCTGGGTGCTGCACAAAACCAGTGGCCGCCCCTATAAGTACGGCAACCCTGGCAGCTTTACCTTTGTGTTAAAAGACAGCGGCCTACCGCCTGGCTTAAAGTTGGTGCGCATTGACGCCGACCCCCACCAGGGCGCTGCAGCGGTCGACGAAAACGGTGGCATTTGGGTGGCCGATGTCAATTCCTATTGGCGCCTGGCCAATGGCTACGCCAGCGATGTAGCCATCGGCGGTGGCTATATCTGGGTAATTGGCAGCGAGCCGGGCCCCGGCGGTTACCGTATTTACCGGGCACCTTTTGCGATTGGCCGCAGCAACTTTAGCTGGCAGTCTATGAACGGCCACGGCATGAAGATTGACGCCGGTGGCGATGGCTGCGCCTGGACCATTAACGACAGCTATCAAGTATGGGAATACGCGGCCAACTCACAGGGCCATATCGGCTGGCAAGACCGCAACTTCCACGCCATTGACGTGGCGGTTTCCCAAACCAACCGGGCCTGGTTTACCGGCTTTGATTACGCCGAAAATGTTCCCTTTAGCTCCGATGGCGGTCGCTTATGGGTCTACAATATTCCCGATGCCATCACCGGCGGCGCCGCTGGCAAACCGATCTGGGAAGTATTAGATGGCCGGGGCGACACCATCGGCGCCGGTGATGGCACCGGGGTTTGGGTGGTCGATGCCAATGGCGATATACGCGCAGGCAGCGGTCGTATCGGCCAGGGCAATGCCGGCAATGGCTACTTTGCCTGCCGTTAAAAAATCGCGGCGATTAAAACCCCGGAGCAAGTAATTGCTCCGGGGTTTTTAAACGCAATCTCAATAGCGACAACTATAATTTGGGCAAATTTGCCAATGCGGTGTTGCTTAGCGAATACATCAATAGGACTTGTAGGGTAGGAACTTTCCAGAGAGCACAACGTTGACGCGATCACCGGCTGGGTTTTGCTCGCGCTGAATATCCATCGAGAAGTCAATTGCACTCATGATGCCATCGCCGAACTCTTCGTGAATCAACTCTTTGATGGTACTGCCATAAACGCTGACCACTTCGTACCAGCGGTAGATAAGGGGATCGCTTGGCACAGCGGTTGGCAGTGAGCCCTTGTAGGGTACGATTTGCAGCCAGGCCATCGCCTCCTCTGACAGGCCAAAAATATCGCCGACTGTTTCGGCCTGCTCTTTAGTCATTGCCATCTGCCCCAGGCACGCAGAGGTTGTCCACTCTTTGGACAGGCCGACTTTTTCGGCCACTTCACACCACTTGATGCCCTTTAGCACCTTGGCGGAAAGAATAAGCTGGGTTACTTCATCGCGGTTACTGATCATAAAGGCTTCCTCAATTGGGGGTTCTCAGTATTAACTTGGTTCAGTGTTAACGTATCAATGTAGGGGTTTAATATTGCTTACCGCCCAATCGATTTTTACTCGATCAAGCGGCACAACTCTGGTTCGGGGAACCGAGGTTGAGCCGGGATATAACTTGCTCACCGGATACTTGCTCCATAATCAATCCATCGGCGTCCTCTTGCACCATTCGCCAGTGGCCATCCGGCGAAGGCAAGCCGTGCAGAACGATCGCTACGGATCTTGTTTTTAAGCGAATTACCGGAGCATTATGGGCATAGGCCTCGCTATCCAGTTCAAGCACGGCATCGGCAATAGCACGTGCCTGGTGTTTGATCGGCTCGATAAAGCGACACGGCTTGCCATCGAGGCTGATGCAGTCGCCCAGGGCATAAATAGCCGGCTCACTGGTACGCAAGGTATCTGCATCAACCACTACACCACGATTAAAATCCAGCTTGGCCTGGCGGGCGAGGCGGTTGTCGGTAACGAGCCCAGTTGCAGCAACAATTTGATCGAATTCAATGCTGAGGCCGCTTGCCAACACAATCGCACGGCTGCCATCAGCGCGCGGTTCGACTGCGCGGATAGCTTGCCCCCCAAGAAACTTGACACCGAGCTTAGCCAGACCGCTGCTCAGGCGGGTGGCGGCGGCTTCAGGTAACAGTGCCGACAACGGTGTGTTGTCGCGGTCGATTAGCGTGACCTGGTGTCCGGCACGCGCCAGATCTTCCGCCAGTTCGCAGCCAACCATGCCAGCGCCCACCACCGCCACCCGACTACTGCCCTTGGCCAGCGCCCGCTGTAGCCCAGACCAAGCCGAAAGCGTGTTAACCCGCCAGCAAACAGCGGCCGGCAGTTCTGCCGGTAGCGCAGGCTTAGATCCCTGCGCCAGCACCAGCTTGGTGTAGTGGAAGCTGCCACGAGTGGTGCGCAACTGATGCAGGGCCGGACTCAGGCCGACCGCCAAAGTATTCGGCAACAGCCGAACACCCAGGCGCTGGGCGGCGTCAACCCCGCTTTCCCGAACCAGCTCGGACTGTTCAAAGCCACGGCTTAAGGCGATCGAGAGTTCAGGCTTGTGATAGATATCGCCGTTACAGGCGCTTATCAGGGTGATGGGTATCTCGGCATCTTGTTGACGCAGCTGCTCCGCAACAGACCAGCCGGCCAGGCCCGCACCGACGATGACGACGCCCGGCTGGCGATTGAACACTGTGCCTTTATCGCAGGCAAGGATTGCAGGTTTTTCGAAGAGTTCAAAATCCACCTTGGTCACACCACAAAGGGGGCATTGCCAATCATCGGGAATATCTTCAAAACGAGTGCCCGGGGGCAGACCGCTGTCCGGATCCCCGAGCTCCTCATCGTAGATCAGGCCGCAGGCCAAACAGATATACTGGCGCCAGGGCGAATCTTGTTTCAACTGTTGGGCACTCATGCGGGCAGTTCCTCATTCATCAGCTTTGCCATTTCCCAGCGCAGGTGCTTGATCGCCGGGGTGACGATGGCGACAAACTGAGCCTCACGAATACGGCGTTGCGGCGCCGAGCTCATCAGGTAGCCACGGGCACCCTGGTGCAGCAGTGCGGATGTAGAAGCCTTGAGTGACAGCTCCGCGCCCTGGGTACGCAGGTCCAGCACATCTAGCAGATAGTCTTTGCTGCCATCGAAGGGGGTCTCGGCCAGCGTCATGGCTCTGGCCAGAATGTCATCGTATTCTGCTTGCAGCTCGTCGGGGCGGTCGTGCAGATACTGGTTTACGTGGCCCAGTACCGGCTCCACCTCGCGGATGGAATCGATCGATCCCTGAATTACCCCAGCCGCTATGCCAACCTGCAGCAGCACAAAGGCGCCGCGAATGCGCTGCACAAAGGGGCCGGCAGGGTCGGCGATCATCTGGTCTTCACTGACGAAGTAATCGACCAGCGGAATAGCCCAAGTGCTGGTACCTTCCATGCCAGAGAACTCGGGGCAGGCGCGCAGCGTCACTCGCTCATCCAAATCCAGTAGAAACATAATTTCATGGCTAGGACTGCCATCACCTTTTTCAACCGCCGCAATCGCTCCGCAATACTGCCCGGTTGCGATATGACTGACCCAAGGAAGGGTGCCACTCACGCGGTAACCACCGGCAACTTTTTTGGCTTTCAAGGCCATCTTTTCGATGCCGGTCAGCGCCTTCATCGGGTTGGACAAACCAGTGCCGCCAAAGGTTATGCCGGCGACATGGTCATCAAGGCGTGCCAGCAGGGCCGGGTTGCCCGACTGCTCCATATAAAGCCCGCAGACATCGTGGGCCCAGCTCATAAATCCGGTTGATCCGCAGTGGCGGCTGATCTCGGTCATGGTGGCAAGCGCCAGTGGATAGCGGCAACCATAACGATCCTGATGGGCGGCATAGGCGCCCGCCTGCCCGAGCTTGGCCATGATGTCGAGCGGGTAGTAACCCTCATGGTCGATACGGTAGGCCGCCGGGGCCAGCTGCTGCCGAGAAATCTCAGCGACATCGGCCAGCACTTTGGCGTCGTCGGCCCAGGGGGCTGGCTTTGTCGAAACTTCAGTCGAAACTAATGCGCGGTTCATGGCTTTCCTCTCTTTCATAGCACCCTTCTCTTAAATCACGTGCAAGCAAGTCAGGTGCAACTTAGTTAGTCCATCAGGCTGATGCTGAACGGGATTGGGTTGCGCATGGTGTTGGCCACTGGTGAGAAGTAGTTGGCGTGCTGGACTATCTCATCCAGTTGTTCGCGTGAGGCGTCCCCTTCGACCAGGATCTTGACCCGAATCTCCTGAAAACCCATCTGCTCAGGCTTCATCTCAGCGCCGCCAGCACCCCAGGCTGCGGGGTTGCCGATATCGCCTTCAAGGTATACTTCCAACTTACTCAGTTTGACCTGCTTCCAGGTTGCGACAGCGGTAATGCCCACCGCCAGGCAGCCACCCAGACCGGAGAGGACGATTTCACCGGGTGCTGGGGCGGTGTCTTCGCCAAACAGGTGCAAGGGTTCATCGACCACCACCGGCGTATGTTCGCCAACGTAGCTGAGGCTGCGATACATACCCTGCATGACAGTATGCACTTTGTTGGTACCGCGAATATCCGGGTTGTTGCGGCCCTTTTCGGCGAATGTCATCAGACCATCGCGGTCAATTTCACTCAGGTACGAAGTAGAGACAGTTGTAGGGGCTGTGGAAATGGTCATAGATTTGCTCCAGTTGGGTTATTCAAATCGGACGGTCAACTCAAACCGTTCAAATTTGTTAGCGATATTGCATGCGGCGTGCCACTTTATATAAACCTTAAAAATCAATAACTTAAGCGCAGGCCATGGCATCGAGCAGCGGCTTGTCCTGTGATTGTCGATAAATGTCAGGCTGACATTGCCTGACAATGCGCTGCTCGTTGCGAGTCAGACATAAACAAACCCCAAACGACAGGCAGCAAAAAGCTTTAACCGCCCGGATTGATTAGCCCGCGATACGGAAGCGCTTAGGTCGGTGCTAAATACGGCGTGTTACGCCGGGGAAACAGGGGCCGTGCAACGCCGTAACAGCGTGCACAGCCAAGTGAGGTATATCTGAGGAGGCGTTCTTAGGAGGCGTAGGGAAGCCCTTCTTCAATCGGCAAACTCTCATCCCTGGACCATTCGTTCCAAGAGCCGAAGTAGAGCTTCACATCCTTAATACCGGCGGACTTGAGCGCCACCAAGGTGTTGGCGGCACGGGCGCCTTTAAAACAATACAGGTAAACCGGGGTGTTTTTGTCGATACCGACGCTGGCGCACTCGGCCAACACCTCGGCCGGCGATTTAAACAGCGCCAACGCACCCGGCTTCATCAGGCGGTACCACTCAATCCAGCGCGCCTCGGGCAGCCGGCCCTTACGCGGGCAAAAATCTTTGCCGTAGGGGGAAGAGCTGGTGGCGATCCACTCATCCACATCGCGCACATCAAGCAGAACCTTGCTGCCGTCGTGGATCGCGGCGAGAACATCATCTTTATCTATCATCAGCTCATGACCGGTATCCTTGAGCGGGAACTCGACCGCGGCCACCGTCGGCGTCTCTGAATCGCTTGGCATGCCCGCTGCCAGCCAGGCCTGATAGCCGCCATGGAGAATCGCCACTTTAGGGTAGCCAAGATATTTAAGCAGGAAATAGCCGCGACAGGACTGACCAAAACCGGTATTCATCGAGTCTTCATAAATTACCGCCGTTTCCGCACCAGACAGCCCCGCGGCCCCGAAACTTTGCGCAAAACTCTGCTTCAGCTCGGCGATACCTTCGGCGGTCGAATTAGCGAGAAAAGTGAAAATATCATGAACGTTAACGGCTCCCGGAATATGGCCGGTGACATAACTTTCAGGGTTGCGGGTATCGATGATGACGGTTTTTTCGGTTTCGATCAGCGACTGGAGATCCTGTGGGTTGAGTAGAATCGATGATGGCATGCTTGTGCTCCATTCTTTAAATAAATAATGCGGATGGCGGGCCCTGTCTGGGCACCCGATCTGGTCGGGCACCCATGGCCAGCGCTTAGCAGGCTGTTAGCTTACTAACTAAAACTTAGTTACAAAGTCCCGCCACAAAGATCCACTACAAGAACTGTTCCAATATTTTTAAATCGTTTTAAAACAGGTGCTTATGTTTTTTTGTTGGCACCCTTGCCGGTTCCGGTCAGTTGCAATTGGCAAATTGTTTGTCATTGTCAATCATTGCCGCACCAAGCGCTACGGCACAAAAGTCTTCTCCCTTGGCTCGGTCAAGGGCTAGACTTGAGCCCCAGCTTTTCCATGCGATAGCGAAACTGCCTCGGGGTCATACCTAAAATGGCGGCCGCCCGTGTCTTATTCCCCCCAGTGCGGCGCAACGCCTCGTAAATCGCTTCGCTTTCATCCTCACGAACCCAGCTATAGGGGCGAGCTGAACCAACCTGCTCCAGCGCTGAATGAGTGATCGGCGGTGCAGCAGTAAGTGCTGCTGCAACCGGAGGTGGCATGCAAGCCTGCCCGACTTCAAGGTGGTTGTTGATAGCGGACTCTTGTCGCAGAATGGCCTCTATATCGCCGATGCTGATTGTGCCGTTCAGGGCAATCAGTACTGAACGTTTAATTACGTTATCCAACTGGCGGATGTTGCCCGGCCAGTTGTAGCTATCCAGTCGCTCCATCACACCTTGGCCAAACACGGTATTGCGGCTGTAATCACGATTGGCCGAAAGCAGAAAATGACGAGCGAGTATTCTCACATCGCCGGTGCGCTCACGCAGTGGCGGCAGGTGGATTGGAAACACACTGAGACGGTAATACAGATCGAGCCGAAACTTGCCTTGATTAACCGCATCCTGCAGGTTTTTGTGCGTTGCGGTGATAATACGCACATCGACCGGGATATCCTTCACGCCACCGACACGCTGAACCACTTGGCTTTCGAGTACGCGCAACAGTTTGGATTGCAGCTCCAGATCGAGATCGCCTATTTCATCCAGAAACAGGGTACCGCCATTGGCAAGCTCGATTTTGCCTTGCTTGACAGCGGATGCACCGGTGAAGGCGCCGCGTTCATGGCCGAACAATTCCGACTCCAGCAGTTGTTCTGGAATGGCTGCGCAATTGACCGCCAAGAAGGGACGGTCTTGGCGAGCACTGTTTAGGTGCAAGATTTGTGAAAAACGCTCCTTTCCTGTCCCTGACTCACCGGTGAGCAAGACCGTAACCGGTGTATCGGCGACCCGGGATACCTGCTGTAAAGCATCTCGAACTGCGGGGCTTTCACCGAGGATGCCATGGTTGCTGTGCTGATTTTGCAGGGCGTCTTTAAGCTCCTGGTTCTCTTCTTGTAGGTAGCTGGTACGCTCTTCGATCAGGTTATTAATCTTGATGATCTGGGCAATAAAAGTAGCGAGTATGCGCAGAATCACCAAGTCGGCATCCAGCGGCCTAGGGCGCATTCGCAGCCGATGTACCGCCAGCACACCGATGGTGATGTCGCCGTCCATAATCGGTACCGCGATATAACTGACAACCCCCTGAGGTAGGGTGGCGCGATCTATGGTACGAAACAGATAGTTCGGGTCTTCATCAATGTTCTGGATCACCGCCAGCTGCCCGGTTCTCATCACCTGCCCGCTGATTCCCTCGCCGTTTCGGTACTGGCCGCGCTTGCGCTCAGCGTCGGTGAGCCCATAACTGTAGCGAATCCGGAGTGTGGCGTCGCTCGCGCAAGGCAGCAAGACACGGCCGCGGTTAAGACCGAGCATCTGCGACATCAGCCTCAGCGAACCGGTAATCGAAATCTCTGGCGTGGCCGAATATCCGATCATTTTCGCCGCTTCATGCAGCACGGTCAGATCAGAGCTGCCGTTATCCGCCTCTGAGGTTTCATTAGCGGATAGTAGAAGAGGAGTTAGCTTGCCCATATCACTCACTTTTTTTGCCAATGTTAGTTATCGATTGTTCAATATTGTTAGGCAAAAAGCGTACCTTGATTGACAATGTCAAATATTATGGTGTTTGCCCCAGCTCCATCGGCAGGGCAATATGATTCAGCGCGATTATTCGACATGCCAGTTAAAGCGCTTGATCAGCTGGCTGCAGATGCTATCGAGCATATAGCCGATAACGCCGATAACCAGGACGATGGCCGCCAAGTAATCGTAAGCCAGCGTATCGCGGGCATCGTTAATTGCATAGCCAAGACCACTGGTCACACCTAGATATTCGGCGGGCACCAGTACCACCCAGGCCACACCCACCGCCAAACGTATACCCGCCATTACATCGTTCATAATCGCCGGTAAGATGATGCGGACCAGCATCTGTGTGCCGGATGCACCCAAATTGCGCGCAACCTTGAACCAATTGGGGTCAATCCTGCGAACCCCATGGGCGGTAGAGAATATGATCGGCCAAACCGTCGCCATAACGATCAGAAAGATAATGGCTGAATCCCAGGTTTCGAAGGCGAGCACCGCAACCGGCATCCAGGCCAGCGGGCTTATCATGCGCAGAAACTGGAACGGCACATTGGTGATTTTCAGCGCAGTGCCGACATAGCCTACAGTGACGCCAACGGGTATACCGATCACCACCCCCCAGACCAAACCCAGCATAATCCGGTAGAGGCTGGAGAAGATAGGCTCCCAGACCTCACCGGTGACTACAATGTCATACAGAGCGTGAAATGTCGGCGCCGGCGCAAAGGCCGAGAAGGCACTCAGGTCTTCATCATTCTCAATCAACCAGCCACCTAGCCACCACAGGGCGAGCAGGCCAGCAATACCGAGGGCCGGGTACTTAAGCTGCGCCAGCTGACCGAGCAGCTTGCCGGGGCTGGCGTAACTGAATGCGGTGTTGACCACGGTGCTGGCACTCATAGCATGACTACCTCTTCGCGTTCAAACGGCTTTTCGGCATTGAAACCGGGAACATCCTGCCAGCCAGGGTTAGCCTCCATAGCGGCCTTGACGAAGCGGTAGTCAACCAGATCGTTGGCGACAAAATCGGCATCCAACTGTTTGAGGAAGCTGGTATCGCCACCGACCAGTGTTTGCTTTAACTCGTTCACGATCAGCTTGGTCGCTGACGGGTAGGGCCAGGGCTGGAAGTCGATGCGACCGCTACCCCACTGGGGATGTTGAATTGCATCGGGGCTCGCGTATGCGTCTTCGTCGTACAGGGTCATTGCACGCTCGACCACCTTGGCCTTCATCGGCAGGTAGCGTTGGCCGTCTCTGGACATCATCCGGGCGACCTCTTTCTTGTTCTGCTGAGCATAAATCTGCGCCTTGACGATGGCATTCATCACCTTCTGCGCCCATTCAGGCTTGGCATTGACCTGCTGCTCATTCATGCACAGCACACAGCATGGGTGGTTGCGCCAGATATCGCCAGTAAAGCGCAGCATCTTGCCACCGGCCAGCAACTCTCCGGCGGCATTGAACGGTTCGGCAACGATAAACCCATCGATCTTCTTGGCCGCCAGGGCTGGTGGCATATCCGGCGGCGGCATGATCTGTAGGTTGACCTCGCCATCTGCCAGTGGCTCGCCCTGGCCCTTGATCACCGGAGTAAGCCCGGCATGGCGCAGGCCCATCTGCAACACAATATTGTGCATGGAATACCAGTAGGGTACGGCGATCTGCTTGCGGCCGAGGTCTGCGAAGTTCTGGGCATTGACGTGCTTGCCGACTACCAGGCCGGATCCGTTAAGATGTGCCCAGGACATAATTTTTACCGGGAAGCCGTTGTTGTATCGCATCCAGATTGGGATAGGTTTAAGGAAGTGAACCAGATTGAATTTACCGGCGGCGAAGCCTTCCACCAGTGGCGACCAACCACGAATAAGGGTTGGCGGTTCGGATTTCAGGCCCTGCTCTTTAAAGAAGCCCATTTCATGGGCCACCAACAGCACGGTTGCATCGGTGATTGGCAGATAACCGATCCGCACAACTTCGTCTGCCGGCGCCTGGATACCGGCCCAGGCAGAACTGGTAGGCGCCACACCGAAAGCAGCTGCCAGCCCCCCCAGCGCCATACTGTCTAGCAGAAAGTCTCGACGGCTCATTTCATGCTGTTGCAGATAACTCAGCTCATCGGCGCTTATGTGCTCATCGGGTGTATTTTGTTTGCGCATATCGGGCTCCTAAAATTTTAATTGTTTGAATTTGGTTTGACTCAGGCGGCAGACTTGGACTCGGTATCGTTGTCCGGATCCAGCTTGCGCCCGGCCAGCCCAGTATCTGTGCCCTCGAATCGCTGCATCAACTCATCGCGATGCCGCTGAAATCCGCTGTCCATGTGTTGACGCGGCCAGTCTAAATCCACTTCCATTTCGCTGACGATGCGGCCGGGGTTCTGGGACATAATTAACACCCGATCGGACATTACAATCGCTTCATCAATATCGTGGGTGACGATTACCATGGTGATACCCTGTGCCCGGCATATTGCGGGAACCTCCTCCTGCAGAGCACTGCGCGTGAATGCATCGAGTGCAGAGAAGGGCTCATCCAGTAATAGAACCTCCGGCTCGGTAGCCAGCGAGCGCGCCAGCGCCACGCGCTGCTGCTGGCCACCGGACAAGCTTTGCACCTTGGCATCTTTCTTATCACTAAGGCCGACCATATCGAGCAGGGCATCTACACGCTGTTCTGATTCGTGCTTGGACTCGCCGGCGAAAAGCAAACCGAGAGCGGCGTTTTGCTTGACGCTCATCCAAGGATAGAGCGAGGCCTTCTGAAACATCATGTTCCACTTTGCACTGGGTTTGCTAAGCTGATGGCCATTGATGCGGACACAGCCCTCAGAAGGCAGCATCAGGCCGGCGAGCATGTGGAGCAAGGTGGATTTGCCACAGCCACTGCGACCGATCAATGCGACCATCTCACCAGCCCCTATCTTCGCGTCGACCTCTTTAAGTGTCAGTGCTGCCGAAGGGCTGAAGCGATGGGAAATGTAGTCGATAGAAATTGATGCGCCCATGTGCCTGCTCCGCTCAAAATTGATATTGATCTAAACAGAGCACAAACCATACCGGATCGTAAATTGCTAAGTTACTTCTGAATAACTCGGCGATGCTAAGCAGGAGAATAAAGCGTACAGCTGCAGGGCGCGCTGCGCAGT
>JAOXRV010000682.1 GCA_025800435.1 Cellvibrionaceae bacterium
GCTGCGCTCGGTGGCGTAGCGAAAATCCGAAGACATGGCGATGATGGCACCGGCGCCTACACAGATGCCGTCAATGGCGGCAATAATAGGTTGGGGGCAGGCGCGCATGGCCTTAACCAAATCCCCGGTCATGCGGGTAAAATCGAGCAGGCCGCGCATATCCAGTTTGGTCAGGGGGCCGATAATATCGTGCACATCGCCACCGGAGCAGAAGTTGCCACCGGCGCCGGTGATCACCACCGCTTTGACATCATCCACATACACCAGGTCTCGAAACAGCTCGCGCAGCTCGGCGTAGGACTGGAAGGTGAGGGGGTTTTTGCGATCGGGGATATTTAGGGTGATGGTGGCCACGCCCTTGGCGTACTGCCACAGAAAGTGTTCTGGCTGGTAGCTGGCTGGGTCAAAGCGGTTGGCGTCTCGTATCATCGATCTGGGCCCTTTTATGTGCATTGTCCATTGTCGATTAAGTTTATGCGGAATATATTTACAAGTAAGGTAATAGTTTGTATGGTTTAAATCAAGCATTTGTGGGCAGTTTGGCAAATAATGTCAATAAAATGAGCCCAGCGGCAAAGCCCACAACCCACAGCTCACAAGCCATAGCAAATAGAGAGCAAACAGAGAGCAAGCGATGAGCCTAAAAAATAAGCATATTGTAGTGACCGGCGCCGCCAAGGGGATTGGCGCCGCTATTGTTGACAGCCTGGCTGCCCAGGGTGCCCGCCTAAGCCTGATGGGGCGTACCCTGTCTGGCCTAGAGCAAAAAGCGGCGAAGCTGGCCCAGGCCCAGTGTATAGCGGTGGATGTGGCTGATGAGGCCTCGGTTGCCCAGGGGTTTGCGGCGGCGGTTGAGGGCTTTGGCCCGGTGGATATTTTGATTAACAACGCCGGCCAGGCAGCCACTGCGCCGTTTCATAAAATGGATGGGGCCACCTGGCGACAGATGCAGGCGGTTAACCTCGATAGTGTGTTTTACTGCTGCGCCCAGGTGATTGGCGATATGCGTGCGGCCAAATCCGGGCGCATTATCAATATTGCCAGCACAGCCGCCCTTAAGGGCTACGGCTATGTGTCCGCTTATGTGGCGGCCAAGCACGGGGTATTGGGCTTAACCCGAGCCCTGGCCCTGGAAACCGCCGCCCACGGCATTACCGTTAATGCGGTCTGCCCCGGCTACACCGAGACCGAACTGGTGCGCGATTCGATCGCCAATATTATGGAAAAAACCGGCCGCAGCGAGGCCGAGGCCAGGGCCGAGCTGGCCAAGGGTAACCCCCAGGGGCGCTTGATACAGCCGGCCGAGGTGGCCGATACAGTGTTGTGGTTGTGCCAGCATGGCAGCCAATCGATTACCGGCCAGGCGATTGCCGTGGCTGGTGGTGAGGTGATGTAGAGCCTAGTGCTGGCGCGCAAATCTTTTTAGTTGTACTACACTTGCTGTTCCTATAGATATCGGGGCGTTTGCTCCCGGGCTGATGATGTATGGAGTTGTAGTATGGCCCTAACCCCCTGTCTTGCCTGCGGGCATTCAATTAGCGACCAAGCCCCGAATTGCCCCCAGTGCGGCCACCCGCAACTACTAGAAGCAGAACCGGTTGTAGACCCAAGCCCAGAGCCGGCAGCGCTGGCGCAGGCTAAGAACCGCCCCCACAACCAACACAGTGCTTATCAAATTACAGATTTGGCCAACGGTGATGCAGAATTTTGTATTCGCGGCTCGGGTCTGGGTATTCGCCAGGTTTTCGTACACGCGGTCGTCGGTGTTTTGCTGTGCTTGATGATTGCTCTAGCCGGCAGCAATAAATTGATTGCGGTGGGTGTGCAAGTTGGCGTGGTGCTCGGCCTGAGTTTCAGTGTTTTATTACTATTGGTGCGCACCCGCAAGCAGCGCTTCCGTATTGGCCAGCACTTTGTTCGCGCCGCTGGCCGCAAGATCGCCAATAAAGATGTGGCCGAAGTAATAATGAGCAATCCCTTCGATGGCGGCAGTGTCCACCAAGGTGGGCGCGGCTACGGTATTGTTGCCGGTGGAACCGGTATGGCCGGGGCGGCGGCTGCCACTGGTGCGGCCATGGCCACCGGGGCCAGCGCAGCGGGAGGGGATTTGCGTCGTATGGCCCAGGCCAGCAAGGCCAAGCGCAGTTATCAAGTGCGCCTGCGCTATGGGGCCAAGCAGCTGGTGTTGGCCAAAAACCTCAGTCAACACAAAGCCGAGGCACTTTTTGATGGGGTTTTATATGAGCTGGATACGCCCAACCCCCAGTCGGCCACCCCGGCAGCTGAGCCCGCCCTAAGCAATGGCCCCAGTTTACTGGCCAGTGTGCTGACGGTATGCGCGATTGTGGCAATTGGTTTTAGTTTTGGCCTGAGTGTTTTTCAGCAGCTTGGGGGTGGCTATAGCCCGCTGCTGGCACAGTTAAGCAAATCAATGCAGTTTCTTTATATGGCCAGCCTATTATTGTTAGGCCCAGCGTTATGGTTGGCTGCGGGGCGGCCGCTAAAGTCCTGCTCAGTATTTTTGTGCTTGGGGGTGCTGTGCTGTATTTGGCATCTTGTGAGTGGCCAGGGCCCGAATACGATGGGTTTTATCGCCTTGGATTTGGCTTTATTGTTTTTGTGGCTGGGGATAATCAGTGGCATTACGCCACTTGGCCCCTTGGCGAGGTTATTCGCCAGTCTGTATGTATTACTGCTGGTGTTTGGCGTATTTATTCGTTTACAGGCAAGTCAATCGGCGGGGCTGGCATTGCCCGGTTTTATTGTGGATATCAATAAGCTGTTGCAGGTGAATCGCCTGGGCTACCGAGAACTGAGCCTATTAAACCACGTTAAAGGTGTGCTGGGTTTGCTCAGCTATATTTCGCTGTTTAAGGCTTAGCGACAGCAGCGCTGTTATGGCTGAGGCCGGGCCCGGCTCAAGCGTCTATTGCGTAAGTCACTCATTAGCTTCGGATGCCAGTTATGAAAACTTCCTTTGTCACGTTTTTAATTTTCGTTTTTTGTCAGCTGCTGGTGCCTGCACTGGCCCAGTCCCAGGCCATTGTTATTCACGGCGGGGCGGGCACGATTAAGCGCGAAAGCCTTGGCCCAGAGCTGGAGCAACAGTACCGAGCTAAGCTGAAGCAAGCCGTCGATACGGGTTATCAGGTTCTTGAGCGCGGCGGTAACAGTCTGCAGGCGGTTCAGGCGGCGATCAATATTTTAGAAGATTCCCCCTTGTTTAATGCCGGTGTTGGAGCGGTTTATAACTATGAGGGTGAGCACGACCTAGATGCCTCGATAATGGAAGGTAAAAACCTCCAGGCCGGTGCGGTGGCCGGGGTAAAGCGCATTAAAAACCCAATTAATTTGGCCCGAGCGGTGATGGAAAAATCACCCCATGT
>JAOXRV010000709.1 GCA_025800435.1 Cellvibrionaceae bacterium
GATTGTGAGCTGCGTTTAGACGGCGCCTATTACACCGCCACCAATAGTGCCCAGCACGGCTTAATGGGCAACATTGTGGATGAGCTTAAAGCGGCCAATATTAACCAGTGGCAACCCAGTGCCTTAGCAACGCTACAAAATGCCTGTGGCTCCAAGCAACACAGCCAGGGTTTTTACAGCCCGCTTGCGGGCAGCCTGCAGCCGGCCAAACTTGCCCGAGGTTTAATGACAGTTGCCAAAGCCTTAGGTGTTCACATTTACGAGCATAGCCCAATGCAAAAACTGCTGGCGGCAACACCCAGCAGGCTTTACTGCCCCGGGGGCAGCGTTAAAGCCAAGCAGGTGGTACTGGCCAGTAACGCTTGGCTGCCGCGCCAGTTTACGGAATTTTCTAGGGCGGTGGTGCTGGTTTCTTCGGATATGATTATTAGCAAGCCAATACCCGAGCAGCTTGCGGCACTGGGCTTAGACCACGGCGCTGCGGTTATCGACTCACGCACGTTTGTGCACTATTACCGCAGCACCCCAGACGGGCGTCTAATGCTGGGTAAAGGGGGTAATTATTTCCCCTATGGCAATCGCTACAGCCGTACCTTTGAAGGCCAAAGCCCCTATAAAGAACTGCTAAAAACTGCGGTCCATCGCTTTTTTCCAAGTATTGAGCCAAGCCAATTTGAGCAAACCTGGACCGGTGCATCGGATCGCTCGGCAACGGGCTTCCCTTGTTTTGGCTATTACCAAAATAACCCAGATATTGTCTACGGCTTTGGTTATTCGGGCAATGGCGTTGTACAAACCTTTATTGGCGCAGAAATAATTAAAAGCTTGATACTAAAGCAAGACAACCCCTGGAGCCGCAGTGGTTTAGCTCAGGGCATAGCCGGTTTATTTCCGCCCGAACCCATCCGCACGCCGGGAGCATGGATTGTGCGTAACGCTATTCGCCGCAAAGAGCAGGCAGAGGATGATAATAGGGTGCCCAACTGGCTAGACTGCCAGTTGGCCAAGCTGGCAAGTTCGGCGGGTAAAGCCGGGTAATTGCTAAAAACTCATACTAATAGCTTGTAAAAATATAATACAAGGCCCGCTAGAATAAACCCCGCATGTGATACCAAGGAAGTTTATTCTAGCGCCATGATCATTGATGACACCGTAAAACAATACCTAGAAAAAAGCGTACTCTGCTGGTTGGCCACCGCCAATGAGCGGGGTGCCCCCAATGTTTCACCCAAGGAATATTTCTGCGAGGGCCTGTGCCAGCCAGACACTATCATTATCGCCAATATCGCCTCGGCTAAAAGTATTGATAACTTAAAAAAGAATTCCCAGGTTTGCGTAAGCTTTATCGATATTTTTGAACAACTTGGCTACAAGGCCCTGGGCCGGGCCAAAAATATTGGCCGCCACCACAGCGATGCGGCGCCGGAGTTTGAAAAACTTGAACAACTGGCCGGGCCAGATTTAGAGGTGACGAGTTTAATGCGGGTAACGGTTAGCAGCATTGAACCGATCAGTGCACCGCGTTACCAATTAGACCCCGAATATACTGTGCCCGAACAGCTGGAGACATCTTTTCAAAGTTATGGCGTATTAAAAAGCCCGGGTTAACCTCGCCCGCCCTAGGGTAGCCTAGGGTACCCTAGTTTGCTCAATCGCCTGGCTATTTGCCGGTAGGCTAAACAGGGTTCCGTCAATGCCGACGGTAACACCGCCTTGATAGGCCTTGTCGACCCCTTGCAGAAACGCCGCCTGTGAGCCAGGTGCCAGCAGTGGCGGCACAATATGGTAGTAGAGCAGATGCTTGGCACCGGCTGTTTGGGCTGACTCGGCGGCCTCCACTGGGGACGCGTGGTAATCGAGAATATCCGTGGTAATCTTTTCGATAATTGGCAGCTGATTGTGTATTGCCGCTTTGTTTAGCTGCCCGACCAGCTCGCGCGATAAGGCCTCGTGCACCAATAAATCAACGCCTTTGGCAAACTGTTCCAAGTTGGTAGATTTTGCAGTATCACCACTGATCACCAGCGAGCGGCCGCGATAATCAAAACGATAGCCAACCGCCGGCTGGACGGGTTTGTGGTCCACGGCGAAGGCGCTAACTGTAAGGCCATCCTGCTCCAATACCGTCAATAACTCACCCACTTGCGGCGCTATAAACGGCCTAGCGACCATGCCCCGGCCAGATACTGGCGCGACATTATCACCGTGGTGGGCATTGCGGTATTCGGCATCCGCCCGGTAACTGCGGTTAAAGCCCTGAACCACCTCGGCCACGCCGCTGGGACCATAAACGGGCAGGGGGGCTGTATTGGCGCTGCTCACCCAGCGCAACAGGGCCATCTCACCCAGCCCATCGATATGATCCGAGTGGTAGTGGGTAAGCAGCTGGGCATCTATCTCACCCAGGGGAAACTGCATCGCATTTAGATTGCGCGCGCCGCCGCTGCCGGCATCGACAATCACCAGGCTAGTGCCGGCAATGACCGCCACACAGGGGCCAGAGCGCTCAGGATCGGGCATGGGCCCACCAGCGCCGCACAGCAGCAGGTGCAAGCCGTCTTCCAAGCCCTGTGTTAAAGATTGGCCGAGCCGCTGTTTGGCAGCCATACCGGTAATGCTAATGCCGATACTAGCCGGCCCCCAGATATAAATTGTAAGGCCTACGAGAGCACACAATAGCCCGATTAGGTACTTGATCATCGAGTGGGTCATCCAAGTTTATTGTTATTATGCGGATTATCTCACGGCTTTGCCTGTGAAAGCACACCAGCACGAGCAAGGCTGCTGGCAGCGACCTATGCGTTACCCTATCAGGTGCACCGATAGGGCATTTGGTTTATCCTCGCTGCTCACATTAACACCTGCAGAAGTATCGTAATATGTCATTACCCCCATGCCCCAGCTGTAATTCCGAATACGTATACCAAGACCAAGCCCTGCTAATCTGCCCGGAGTGCGGCTACGAGTGGAACCCAGAAGAAGCCGCCGAGCAGGATACGGTAACCGTAAAAGACGTGAATGGGACGACCCTAGAAGCAGGGGACAAGGTAACGTTTATCAAGGATTTAAAGGTAAAAGGCAGCTCCCAGGTACTTAAAATTGGCACCAAAGCCCAGATTCGCCGCATAGTAGATGGCAAGGACCACGAGCTGGATTGCAAGATCGCCGGCGGCGGAGAGATGATGATTACCGCTAAGTTTGTTAAAAAGGCCTGAGCGTCTCCAAGTTATTCATTGCCACCCTAGTGTACTGAGCCAGGAATACCTGAACACTTTCATTCGGTTTCTTTTAATTCGTAGATATTGTTGGCAAAGATACAGGCTAGAGGGCTCTGCTCAAAATGCTGCAGGGGAACCAGCCGCGTCTCATGGCGCCAGACGGAACCTTCATCGTAGCGGCGCTTATCCAGACGATAGGGCAGAGCCCCCTGGCCCAGATCAAGCTGTAATTGTCCGCTTTGCGCAAATTGCCAGCGCCCATTAATAGTGGGCGCGTCAGTTTTGAGGTGCCCTAGCACCAAGCTATTATCGGCCGATAAATCCAGTACATAGGCACCGGAACAGCCACTGCTGCCATATTCCTGCAGCACACCCGGGTCATAGGGCTGCTCATCAAGCGTCAGTTCTGTCGCAGCCGGCGGCATCAGGTAAAGCCCTAAGTTGCCATCGGTATAGCGGTGGGTGCCGACTCGATTATGAATCTGCGACTCAAGGGGATAGCCAAGCTTGCTCAGTAGTTGCTGCAGCGGTTCGAGATTGGCACTGCCAGAATACACCAGCGTATTGCCGTAAAGCCCGGCAGGTAATGGGTTCTGGCGCAGCGTAACGGTGAATTGTAACGGCTCTAGTGCGGTCATCAGGGCCTGGCGCTGGTGTGGCTTAAGATGCTGGGCATGGAGGTGAATTTGGGGTTGGCTACAAGCGCTGAGAAGAAGTGCGCAACTAAGCGCAAATAGAGCCTTCATGGGGAATCCTTCCTTATTTGCTAGCGTCTATCTGAGTACCGTTCACTTAATTTAACATAATATATATTATGCGCACTTT
>JAOXRV010000722.1 GCA_025800435.1 Cellvibrionaceae bacterium
GTAATCAACGCCGGTTTCAGCAATCGGCAGCAGGGTTGCGTCAGTCACATTGCCAGAGGCTTCCAGTTTTGCTCTGCCAGCCGTAAGTTTGACCGCTTCGCGCATCGCCTCTAACGAAAAGTTATCCAGCATCACAATATCCGCCCGTGCATCAAGCGCGAGTTGCAGCTGATCTAAGGTTTCTACCTCGATCTCGACCGGTTTGCCGGGGGCTGAGCGCTGCGCCGTTTCAATCGCTTCAGCGATCCCGCCACAGGCCATAATATGGTTCTCTTTAATTAAAAACGCATCGTACAGCCCAACGCGGTGGTTATAGCAGCCGCCGCAAGTCACTGCGTACTTTTGTGCTTGGCGCAGGCCGGGCAGGGTTTTACGGGTATCCAGTAATTTTACTTGGGTATCTTTAACTTTCTCGGCGTAGCTGCTGCTCACCGTGGCTGTGCCAGAAAGCGTTTGTAAAAAGTTGAGCGCACACCGCTCTGCGGTGAGTAATGAGCGTGCTGAGCCGGTTGCTAAAAACAGGACTTGGTCGCGGCTAACGCGGTCGCCATCTTGTACTTGCCACTCAATCGTTAAGCTCGGGTCTACTTGCTGAAACACTTCGTTGGCCCACGCGACACCACTGATCACCGCA
>JAOXRV010000736.1 GCA_025800435.1 Cellvibrionaceae bacterium
TCTGCAAATACTCAATTAGCTGTGCGCGACGCTGCCTGTCCAAATGATTGCTGGGCTCATCCAAAATAAGAAAATCTGGCTCTGCTAACAGGGCTCCAGCCAAGGCTACACTCATAGCCTCTCCTCCACTGAGCTGACTGGCTGGCACCTGTGGGTCGAGTCCACCGAGCCCCATTGAGGTCAAGATGGAAACCAAGCGCTGCCGGATATCCCAATCGTCGCCAATTTTTGCAAAGTCCCGCTCATTACAACTACCGGCGGCTATGCGCTCTAAGGCCGCCAGCTTTTGTTGCACACCGGCCAGCTCTGCAACGCTTGTGCTTTTGTTAACAGAAACCTGCTGAGCCAAATAATAAACCCGGCCAGAGCAACGCCGTTGGCCATCGCTGGGGGGGACAGCACCCGCTAGTATTTTTGCCAGCACAGTTTTACCAATACCGTTGGGACCCACTAAACCAGTGGCCCGGCAGTCAAATTGCTCGCTTAAATTGCTAAACAGTGCCCGGCCATCGGGCAAGCTATAAGAAACGCCTTGCAGCGTAAGATAAGGTATCGTCATTTGAAATCCTCAATGCCATAGACTCCCCGCTTGGGGGCTGGTGGAGACTGGCCGTTTTACACGGCGGCATTAATTGATCACTGGACGATTACCTTTTTGGGATTAGATGTAAAAACGGGGGCAACGATACGGGCTAAGCTACGGGGTGTCAATACAGCTCGACGCAAAGAAATGTTACCGAATAAAAAAGCCCCGCAAGCACTGGGCTTACGGGGCTTTTAGAGACTCTAGGAGTCTTTGAATTGGTGCCGAAGGCGGGACTTGAACCCGCACGAGCATAAGCTCACCACCCCCTCAAGATGGCGTGTCTACCAATTCCACCACTTCGGCAAAAACTGTGTTGTCTGTACTACTGGGGCTTTTCTTCGCTCGCTTTATCAGCGGCGGCAGCGGCCTCGTTCTGCAGGGTTTCAGCGCCAGCTTCTACTTGCTCGGCTGCGGCTTCTATTTGCTCGGCGACTTCAGCCTCTAAGGCGGGCAATTCACCGGCGGCATCCTCGGCCACTTCATCTAAAGTGGGCAGGTCGGAAACATTGGCATCTTCGCCCGCTGGGGCCTCGCTTGGCACATCGGAACCGGGCTGGGTTACCAGGGTGGGCATGGCCGCCTCGTCTTGGTCGACACTGGCGTTTTGCTTGGCGACGACGGCCAAGCCAAAACTGGTGACGAAAAATACGGTGGCCAAAATAGCGGTAGTGCGGCTAAAAAAGTTGCCGCTGCCACTGCTGCCAAATACGGTTTGGGAGGCGCCACCACCAAAGGAAGCACCTGCTTCGGCACCTTTGCCCTGCTGCAGCAGAATCAGGCCGATAATGCCCAGTGCTGTCAGCATGTGTACGATTAAAATTATCTTTTCCATGTTTTGCTCTCGGGTTTTAACCCTTGCTTAAACCTTTTACTGTTTAGCTTTTGCCGCTTGCGCTGTGGTTTAAACAGCCGCTTTGGCAATAGCCAAAAAATCACTCGCTTTTAGGGAAGCGCCGCCCACCAAGGCACCATCGATATCACGCTGCCCAAATAACTCGGCCGCATTGTCGGGCTTGACGCTGCCACCGTATAAAACTTGTACTTTTGCACCCACATCGCCCAACTGAGCGCGAATCGCGGCGTGCACTGCCTGGGCTTGCTCAGGGCTGGCGGTTAAGCCAGTGCCAATGGCCCAAACTGGCTCGTAGGCAACCACGGTGCCAGCCATTTGCGCGATACCCACCGCATCGATAGCGGCCTGTAATTGGCGCTCGATAACCGCTAGGGTTTGCTCAGCTTCGCGCTCGGCTTGAGTCTCGCCGATACACAGTACCGGCACCAAACCAGCGGCCTGGGCCACTTTAAACTTTTCGGCCACCAGCGCATCGGTTTCGCCGTGGTATTGACGCCGCTCTGAGTGGCCCACTAAAACATAGTGGCTGCCCAGCTCGCGCAACATTCTGGCAGATACCTCGCCAGTATAGGCGCCCTCTGGGTGGGTGCTGACATCTTGGCCACCCCAGCGTACATCGCTGCCGTTTAGCACAACCTGGCATTGGGGCAGGTACACCGCCGGCGGGCATACACCCAGCTCGACTTTTTTGGCATCCCAGTCGCGCAGGCCCTTTAGCAACTCGGCATTGGCGGGAATGGAGCCATTCATCTTCCAATTACCCAGTACCAGTGGTTTTGCCATTGAGCCCTACCTTTTTGTTGTGCTTTGCGTCCTTCTTTAAGCCACTTTTCGAGCCGGCCTGGGGCCGGTCAAAAGCGGGCGCCAATGGTATATGAGAAGCGCTAAACTTGCAAACAAAACAACGGCTTAAAGCCAAGTTGTCCCATGTTCGGCAAATCGCCCACAATACCGTTCGCCAGTGCCTGCTTACCCGCCTTCACGGAGCTGCGCACTGGGTCTATTAGCTCACCTGGGCTTCGACCACAGCCGCCAACTCTTGGGCCAAACGCGCCACCAGTTCGCCGTCTTCACCCTCGGCCATTACCCGGATTACTGGCTCGGTACCCGAGGGGCGCAGCAGCACCCGGCCGCGCCCGCCCATGGCGTCTTCAGCGGCGGCAACGGCGCGATTGATTGGCTCATTGGCCGCCAGCTCGATCTGTTTTTGCAGGCGTACATTGATCATGGTCTGAGGCAGCTTGGTCATTTGGCTTTTTAGGCTGTGCAGATCTTTGCCCTGCTCGACCACCGCCTGCAATACCTGCAGGGCCGCCACAATACCGTCACCGGTGGTGGTGACATCGCTGCAGACAATATGCCCGGACGATTCGCCACCCAGGTTCCACTGGCGCTCCTTCATGGCTTCGATTACATAGCGATCGCCAACTTTGGCACGCACAAAGGGAATTTTGAGATCTTGCAGGGCCAGCTCGAAGCCAAAGTTACTCATTAAAGTGCCCACTACCCCACTGCAGCCATCGCCATTGCGGGCTCGGTGGGCGGCAATAATATACAGCAGCTCATCGCCGTCGATAACATCGCCGTGGTGATCCACAAACAGTACCCGATCGCCGTCGCCATCGAAGGCAATGCCCAGGTCGGCACCGGTTTCGAGCACTTTGTCGTGCAGCATTTCCGGGTGGGTAGAGCCGCAGCCACGGTTGATATTGATACCGTCTGGCTGGTTGGCAATGGTAATCACCTTGGCGCCCAGCTCTTGGAAGACACTGGGGGCCACATGGTAGGTGGCGCCATTGGCGCAATCGAGCACAATCGTCAGGCCCTGCAGACTAAAGCCCCAAGGCATGGTGCCCTTGCAGAACTCCACATAGCGGCCAGCCGCATCTTCAATGCGGGCGGCCTTAC
>JAOXRV010000440.1 GCA_025800435.1 Cellvibrionaceae bacterium
TGACTTGTACCACCAGCATAATACTGCTTTGTACCAGGGCACTTTCATCGGCGCTGGGCCAGGGGGCGTCAATTACATCGCCTTGTTTACCCAGCGCTGCCCACAGGCTGCGGCAGATATGGGGGGTCACCGGGGCCAGCATCAGCACCACCAGCTCCAGCGCTTCGCGCTCAACCGCTAAGGTCTCTGGGCTGCTGCGGTCCGCCTGGCGGGTGATTTCGTTCATCAGCTCCATCACTGCGGCAATCGCGGTGTTAAAGGTCTGGCGGCGGCCGTAGTCATCGCCTACCTTGGCCACGGTGCTGTGTACCTTGTGGCGCAGCTTCTGCTGCTGCTCGTTTAAGCTATCGGTATTGAGCGCGGCCGGTTGGCCGGCGCCCAGGTGGCCGTGCACGGTCTTCCACAGACGGCGCAAGAAGCGGCTGGCGCCCTCTACACCGGCGTCGTTCCACTCCAGGGTCTGCTCGGGTGGGGCAGTGAACATGGTGAATAGGCGCACGGTATCGGCGCCGTATTTGTCCACCGCCTGCTGGGGGTCAATACCGTTGTTTTTGGATTTGGACATCTTGGTCATGCCGCCCAGTTGCAGTGCTTCACCGCTGGCGGATGTGGCGGACAGTACCTTGCCCTTATCGTCTTTCTCTAGCGCCACCTCGGCTGGGTTATACCAGGTCTTGCTGCCGTCGTCGTGCTCTTGGTAGAAGGAGTCGGCCAATACCATGCCCTGGCACAGCAGGCGCTTAAAGGGCTCGTCGCTGTTCAGCAGGCCTTCGTCGCGCAGCAGCTTGTGGTAGAAGCGGGCGTACAGCAGGTGCAAAATGGCGTGCTCAATGCCGCCCACATACTGGTCTACCGGCAGCCAGTAGTTGGCCTTGTCGGGGTCGAGCATGACCGCGTCTAAATCGGCGCAGGTGTAGCGGGCGTAATACCAAGAGGACTCCATAAAGGTGTCAAAGGTATCGGTCTCGCGCTCAACCGCCTGGCCATTGTGCTCGGCCTTGCGCCACTCGGGGTCGGCTTTAATGGGGCTTTGTACACCGTCCATCTCCACTTCTTCGGGCAGCAGTACCGGCAGTTTTTCCAGCGGTACCGGAATCTCGCCGCCATCGGCCAGGCTGTACATGGGAATCGGCGCCCCCCAGTAGCGCTGGCGGGATACGCCCCAGTCGCGCAGGCGGAAGTTGGTTTGGGTTTGGCCCTTGCCAAGCTGCACCAGTTTATCGGCGGCGGCGTTAAAGGCGGCGTCAAAGCCCAGGCCGTCCAGCTCGGCAAAGTGCTCGCCGGAGTTAACGGTTTGGGTGTCGCTCTTGCGCGCGTACCACTCTTGCCAGGCATCGGTGCTAAAGTGTTCGCCGGCCTCAGTGCTGGCAATTACTTGTTGGATGGGCAGTTGGTATTGCTTGGCGAAGGCAAAGTCGCGCTCGTCGTGGGCGGGCACGGCCATCACCGCGCCGGAGCCGTAATCCATCAATACATAGTTGGCCACCCACAGCGGCACTAATTCACCCGATATGGGGTGAACCACTTTTAAGCCGGTATCCAGGCCTTTTTTCTCCATGGTGGCCATATCAGCCTCGGCCACGGAGTTGCTCTTACACTCGGCGATAAACTCGGCCAACTGGGCATTGTCTTTGGCCAGCTCCAGGCTGATGGGGTGCTCGGCGGCAATGCTTACATAGGTCACGCCCATCACGGTATCGGGGCGGGTGGTGTATACCGCAAGTTGGTCGAGGCCGGCAATGGCTTGTTCCAGAGCAAAAGTCATTTCTACACCGACGCTTTTGCCAATCCAATTGCGCTGCATGGTTTTAACCTGCTCGGGCCAATCGGGCAGTTTATCCAGGTCGTTCAGCAGCTCTTCGGCGTAGTCGGTAATTTTAATAAACCACTGGGGAATTTCTTTGCGTTCAACCAGCGCGCCGGAGCGCCAGCCGCGGCCGTCCACTACCTGCTCGTTGGCTAAAACGGTTTGGTCCACCGGGTCCCAGTTAACGGTGGCCATTTTTTTGTACACCAGGCCCTTGTCGTATAGGCGGGTAAAGAACCACTGTTCCCACTTGTAGTAGTCGGCCTTGCAGGTGGCCAGCTCGCGGCTCCAGTCAAAGCCAAAGCCCAGGGCTTTCAGCTGACCTTTCATGTAGTCAATATTGCTATAGGTCCAGCCGGCGGGGGCGGTGTTATTGGCGATGGCGGCGTTTTCCGCCGGCAGGCCAAAGGCATCCCAGCCCATGGGGTGCAGCACGTTTTTGCCCTGCATGCGCTGGTAGCGGGAGATAACATCGGTAATGGTGTAGTTGCGCACATGGCCCATATGCAGCTTGCCGCTGGGATAGGGGAACATGGCTAGGCAGTAGAATTTCTCGCGGCCGGGCTCTTCGCTTACTACAAAGCTGTTTTGGGCCTCCCAGTGGGCCTGGGCGTCTTGTTCGATAAGCTGGGGCTGGTATTGCTCTTCCATCTTTTTGGGGTTCACTCTACTGTCTTGGCAAAGGGGCAAATTATACGGCCGGGGGCGGCCTGTGTCAGGTGCTTTAGTTACTTCTTGTACAGGTCTTCGGCGCCGTCGGGGCGGGTTTTAAAGCGCCGGTGCATCCACATATAGTCGGCCGGGTGCAGGCGCGCTGCGCTTTCAATCAGCTGGTTAAAGTGGCAGATATCCGCCTCTATATCGTCGCTGGGCATTTCGGGCACCGGCGCCACTTGCAGTTGGTAGCCCTGGCGGGTGCGGTAGCCGTAGGCAAAAAACACCTCGGCACCGGTGCTGCTGGCAAAGCTGCTGGGGGTGGTCACGGTGGCGGTGGGGATGCCAAAGAAGGGTGCAAATACGCTGTTTTTACGGCCCAGGTCGTGATCCGCGGCAATTAAGCCGCTGTGGCCACTGCGCAGGTGATCGAGAAATTGGGATACTCGTTTATTGGAGATCAGCTCCAGGTTAAAGCGGCCCCGGCCCTTTTGCGCCATATATTCCCAAAACGGGTTGTTGTGGACTCGAAACAGGATTTTGACACTGTGTTGCAGGGCCAGGGGCCCGTAGGCCATCTCCAGGCAGGTGTTGTGCATGGCCAGGATTAGGGTGGGCTTGCCTTCGCGCCCCTGTAAATGTTCCAGGCCGCTAATTTGGGTAAGGCGCTGAACCCGGGATTTGCGCCCAAACCAGACTAGGCCAGATTCCCACAGAGCCATACCGGCTCCGGCAAAGCAGTCCCTGGCAATGGCTTCGCGCTCGGCGGCGGATTTTTCTGGAAAGCACAGCTCTAGGTTGCGCAGGGTTACCCGGCGGCGGCTGTTGGCAAACTTATAGGCCAGCGCGCCAGTGCCCCGGCCCAGGGCGCGGATCGCCGCCAGCGGCAGCTGCCCGACCAGCCATAAAATGGCAAACCAGAGCCACAGTAACCAGTATTTGGGGAGTAGGAATTGGGCCTGAAAGCGATCTAGGTTTTGGTGCTGGCGAGACATGACAACTAACTGCTTGGACAAAAGCAGCGATCCTACCCCAGAATGGGGTTCAGGTGCTAGCGCGGGCTGGTAAACAGGGTGTTAGCCGGCATTATCCGATAGGCTCTGGTAAAGGCTGGCCTCGCCCTCGGGGCGGGTCTTAAAGCGGCGGTGCATCCAGATGTACTCTTCTGGGTATTGGCGCACTTTGGCCTCTACTGCTTGGCTAAAACGGCAGATATCGGCCTCGATATTGCCACTGGGGAAGTTTTCCCAGGGTGGTGAAATTTCCACCACATAGCCACCGGCTTCGCGCCGGCCGCAGGCAAACAGCACCTTGGCACCGCTGAGCCGGGCAAAATCGCTGGGGGTGGTGACGGTGGCCGTGGGGATACCAAAGAAGGGCACAAAGATGCTGTTTTTGCGGCCCAGGTCGTGGTCGGCGTATAAAACGCCGGTATTGCCAGCGCGCAGGTAGCGCAAGAAAGCCCGGGCCTTGCGGTTGGATACCATCACCAAGTTAAAGCGCCGCCGCCCCAGTTGTGAGGCCCATTCCCACAGGGGGTTGTTGTTAATGCGGAACATTATGCGCAAACTGTGCTGCAGCGATAGGGGCCCGTAGGCCATTTCCAGACAGCTATTGTGCATGCCAAGTAGCAGGGTGGGCTGGCCGCTACAGGCCTGTAAATGTTCAAGGCCCTCGACCCGATGCATATTGAGCACTCGGCGGTGGCGGGCCCACCAAATTAAGCCCGACTCAAACAGGGTTAGCCCGGCGCCTTTAAAACTGGCCAGGGCTATGCGCTGGCGCTCGGCCTGGCTTTTTTCGGGCAAGCACAGGCCTAAGTTACGCAGTGCAATTTTGCGCCGACGCTTGAGCAGTTTATATGCCAGCCAACCGGTGCCATGGCCAATGGCTTTGATGGCCGGGTAGGGCAGGCGGCCAATTAGCCACTGTATGGCCAACCACAGCCAAATGCCCCAAAATTGGGGCAGCAGAAAGCGTGCTTGAAAAGTATCGGGCTGGTGGTGATGGTCCTTACTCATGGTTTTATTGTATTGCCCCCGCCCGATAAGTATGGTTATTTTAGGCGCCTGGGGTAATTTTTTGGCACTTTAATTTACAAGTAGGTAGCAGTATGGATCCAGATTTTGACAAGGTGCTCGGGCGCAGCCCCAATTACTCTTTTAAATGGCGCCGCTATCACGGCCGGGATATTGTGCCCTGTTGGGTGGCGGATTCTGAATTTGCCACCCCTGCCCCGGTGCGGCAGGCGCTAACGGATTTAAGCCAGCACGGTGCCCTGGGTTATCTCTACCCAGATCAGTACGAGCAGGGTGCCCAGGCAGTTATTGATTGGTTGCAGTATCGCCATGGGCTTAAGATTCCCCCCGAGTGGGTTGTGTGGACGCCCGGGGTGGTGCCGGCCTTTAATATTACCTGCCGGGCCCTGACTGAGCCGGGCCAGGCCTTGGTGGTACAAACCCCCAATTACCCGCCAATTCTATCGGCCCACCAAAACCACCAGTTGCAGGGGCTGCAGGTAGGCTTGGTGGGCGCCGAGCAACAATTGGATTTTGAACGCCTGGAGCAGCACTTGGGCCGGGACGATTGCCGGGCGATGATTTTATGTAACCCCATGAACCCCAATGGCAAGGTCATTGCGAAGGCCGATTTGCAGCGCCTGGGGCAAATGTGCGAAGCAAATGGTGTGGTCTTGATTAGCGATGAGATTCACTCGGATTTAATCTTAGAGCCAGGCCTGGTGCACACTCCAGCCTTTGGCCTAGATGAGCTGCGCGATAACTCAATAACCCTGATGTCGGCAGGTAAGACTTTTAATATTGCCGGCCTTGGGGTTTCTTTTGCCATTATTCCCAATGCTGGTTTGCGTAAACGTTATAAGGCCGCGGCCAATGGGGTTTCGCCCTGGGCCAATATGTTGGGTTTGGTTGCGACGGCAACAGCCTTTAACGATGGCCGCGATTGGTATCGGCGCCAGCTTAATTATTTGCGAGCAAACCGCGATTATTTGATCGCCGCCCTTAATCAAATTGGCGGCTTAAAGGCCGCTAGCCCAGAAGCCACTTATCTGGCTTGGATAGACTGCAGTGGTTTGGGGCAGGAAGACGTCCAAACCTGGTTTGAACGGCGCGGAGTGGGCCCTTCACCGGGTCGAGATTTTGGTGCGCCCCAGTTTGCGCGCATCAATTTCGCCTGTCCTCGTCGCCAGCTTGAAACGATTGTTGCCCGCTGTTCAAATTAGCGCAAAGTTTCGTTTCAAATTCCCTTTTAACGATGAGGCATTGAATGTCTTTGCTGGGGCAAGGGTTGCCCCTTAAGTTTTATCCCTCCCTTAATGTCTAGTTCTAAAGTTGTGCGTATAAAAGCCGGTTAGCCGAGATTGTAATAGCTTGGTATGGTTTTCATTCCCAGCTACTTGATCACCAAGCTGCACCCAATATGATCCGATTGTTAGTGTGATGTAAGTCACATTGAGGGTGTTTTTATCTGCAGGGATGCGGCTCGTAATTAGGACGAAAATAAGTCTTATCCCCCTGCGGGTCGGATAGATAAGAAATAGAAAGTTGATGCAGTGTCGCCCTTGTGCAAAAAGAGCCATGGGGACAGTTGTTGGCAGCTTTAGTAACAGCAGAAGTGAGTATGTAAACTGGGAGCCGGTAGGCAAAAGCAAGGGCTTATTGTCAGGTTGCTGGGCTGGTGTGCAAAATTCGCTTGCTGTCACTTAAGTGCTTTAAATGCGCTTTCTTTAGTTCTTTTAACTCCTCTTTGATTTTCATCTCTAGCACTTTTTTCTGGTGTGTGTTGGGAAGTCTCCATCAGATTGATTTTGGATTCCAATTGTTAGCTGTTGTTAGTTGCTTAGATAAGCTACTACCGTAGACCGGCCAGAACGAACAGGCCTGTTTTTAAGCGCAATAATTTAACTAGGGTAGTTCCGGCAAGGGGCCGGTGCCTGGTCGGTAGTGTCACTTGGAATCAAAACAGGGAAGCAATTCCATTAATAGTTAGCAGCGTTTCGTTTGACGACAGGACGGCGAGACGGGCGAAAAACCATCAATTAACAATCTTAGGTACTTGTCATGGTTGACTTAACAGCTGGTCTTATCTCTAACCTTTCTTCTGTTGGTATTGTTGTTGCGTTGCAGGGTACTGCAAGCAACCAGACAGACGGCGCCGAGCTAAAAGAAGGGTCGCCTGTCAATGTGGGCGATAAAATTAAAACTGACAAGGACTCTGCCGTCGCCATTCGATTCTTGCAGGGTGGTGGGGTTGCACTGGGGCAGAACCAGCAGATGACAGTTGACAAAGAAACTGTTGAGCGACTGAACAAACCCGCCGAAGAATTGGAAAAAGACGACCCGCTGGTGGTCGAGTTAATGGCCCAGGGCGCGAGCTGGGAGGAAATCGAAGCAGCCTCTAAGACCGAAGATGGCCTGGTCGCCTTGTTACAAAAACTGGAAGGCACTCAGGCGGGTGGCGATCAGGGCGCCGGTGGCGATGGTTCCTCCATCGGCGTGGGCGTGCGTTTTGAATACACTGCCGACCAAGTGTTGCCAGTAGCCGGTTTTGAAACCACTGGCCTCGGCGCTGGCGGCACTGGCGCCGGACTGTTTGCAAACGACGACGGCGGTTTCCCCGCCCCAGGTCCTGTCGGCCTGGATGTAGTAGAAGATAAAAACGACGATGGTTATATCAATATCGCTGAAAATAGCGGCGGCATTAATGTCAGCGTGGCACTGCCCGACGGCCTACTGCCCGGTTACATCGTGGTGGTTAATGGTGTTGAGACGGTACTGACCGCTGAAGATATTGCCAATGGCAGCATCAATGTCACTCTGCCGCTACCCGAAGAAGATGGCGTGGTCGAAATTACCGCCACGGCCTATACCCCAACCGGTGTAGCCGGCCCCAGCACCACCACCGAAATTATTGTCGACCTGACACCACCTAACCTAACAGTTGATAGCGTTGGCCCCACTACCGATAACACCCCCGATATTGTCGGTACCGGTGACCCAGGCAACCTGGTCGAGGTGTACGACCCCAATGGCAATCTAATTGGCACCACCACGGTCGATGAAAACGGCAACTGGTCGGTAACCCCGGCCAACCCAATTCCCGACCCGGGCTATCAGGTTACCGTGGTAACCACTGAGCCCTCGGGCAATACCACTACCGTGGTGCAGGATGTCAATGTCGATACCACCCCCCCGGGTGGCGACGATGTGCCCCTGCTGACAATTCCCGAAGCCGAAGATGGCGATAATGTCAACGCCGATGAAGTGGCCGATGGTGTGCAGGTGGTGGTTACCCTGCCAAACGGCACCGCCCCTGGCGATATTATTACCCTGGTGGTGACCATGCCCGATGGCAGCACCGACCAAGTGGAATACACCCTGGTAGAGGGCGATGGCAATCAGGTAGAGATCACCATCCCCCGCGATATGCTGCCCCAAGACCCAGACGGCGAGTACTCGGTAGTTGCCACCATTCGCGACCCGCTCGGCAATGTCGGTAACCCCAGTGCGCCGCGGCCATTTATTGTGGATACCTCCGAAGAGGTGCCGCCCAAGCCAAGCATTAGCTTTAACGAAGATACTAACCGCGACGGCTTCTACAACTTTAGCGAAAACCAAGATAACCCAGACGGTCAAATTACCGTGGTTATCTCACTGCCCAATGACACCCCGGTTGATGGCAAATTGATTGTGGTGATCAACGGCTCTACTCGCACCATTGCGTTAAACGAAAACATTGTAAACAGCGGCCAGGTAAGCATTGATGTGCCCGCTCTTGGCGATGGCGAGCGCTTGGTTGTTAGCGCCGAAATCGAAACCAAAGGCGGCCTGCGCGGCCCCGATGCCAACGGTACCTTAATTGGAGACCTCAGCGATTTTGAAAGCCCCAATTCAGGCCTGGCCATTAGCATTGTTACCGACAGCAATAACGACGGCACTATTAGCCTGGCCGAGCTGGGCGTGCAGGGTGTAAATGGCGATGTGGATATCCGTATCGACCTGCCCAACGATGCCAAGGCCGGCGATAAGTTGCTGGTCACTATCACCGGCCAAGCACCGCGCGACATTATCATAAGCGCGGCCGATATTGGCGAGGGCAAAATCAATATTCAAGTTGACCCCCTAAGCCACGGTTTAACCCTGGTCGCCACCGCACAAATTGTCGATGAAGCGGGCAATATTAGCCCGGTGGTAAGCGACAGTGCGGTGATGGATTTATTAGAGGATCAAGGCCCCGGTATTAAATTCCCCGAAGATACCAATGGCGATGGCAGCTTAACCGATGACGAAATCGGCGATGACGGCAATGTCACCGTTGAAATTACCATTCCCCCGGGCACCAAGCCCGGTGATGTATTGGTGGTTGATACCGGCGATGGCGAGCAAGAGATTCCAATTACCGAAGAGATTATCGACGAGGGCAAGGTCGAGATTGAAACCGAAGCGCCAGATAACGGTGAAACCTTGGTGGTTGATGCCAATATTAAAGACCCGGACACCGGCGAAGAAGGCCCCACTACTACCGAAGAAGTTACCATTGATACGCCGGATTTAAACACCGGCCTAGCGGTAACCATTAACGAAGACCGCGATAACAATGGCGTTATTAATAATGCCGAGCTCAATGGTGCTGACAAGCTTACGGCCACCATTAGCCTGCCCGTTGGTGCCGAACAGGGCGATACCCTGATCTACCAAATTAATGGCGTGCCCGCCGCCGCCCCTATTAGCGCTGCGGATATCGATGCCGGCGAAATTACCATTAACCTGCCTTTGCCAGAAAATGGCCAGCGGGTAGAGGTGATCGCCCAGGTTGAAGACCCGGCTGGTAATAGTTCTAACCAGGCCTCCGACAATGCCACCATGAATTTTGCGGTGGCCCCGGATACCCCGGCGATTCGTTTCCCGGAAGATAGCGATGGCAACGGCGTGCTCAACCGCACTGAGGCCGATGGCCTAAGCGATGTCGATGTACAAATTATATTGCCCAGCGAATTGGCCGCGGGCGATCAAATTGTCTATAGCTTTAACGGCGGCGTCACCGAAACCGTAACCCTAAGCCAGGCCCAAATCGATGTGGGCAGTATCACGGTCGATGGCCCACTGCCTGCGAATGGTGAAACCCTGCGGGTTGAGGCCTATGGTATTAACGATGGCAGCATTGGCCCCAGCGCCAATGGCGAGCTGGCGGTGGATACTTCCGATCTCAGTAACGGTTTGGCCATTGCCATTACCGAAGACGCGGATAACGACGGCGTTATCAGCGCGGCTGAGCTGGATGGTCTGATCGATGTTGAAATTAGCCTCGGCCCCGATGCGGCCGCCGGTGATCGCCTAAGCGTTAACGCCAGTGGCGCCAACCCCCAGGTTATTATTCTCAGCGATGAGCATATCGCGGCCGGCAAAATTGAGCTCAGTTACCAGCCCCCGGCCAATGGTGGCCGCTTTGATATCGAAGCGACACTTTCCGATGCTGCCGGCAATAGCTCCGACCCAGTGAGCGACTCTGCGTTGATGGATATCGCCGTGGCCGCAGCACCAGCGGTATTGTTCCCCGCCGATAGCGACCCTAAAGATGGCTACCTCAATAGCGACGAGCTGGATGCTATTACCCAGCTCGATGCCGAGGTTACCATTCCCACCGGCGTCGAGGCCGGTGATACCCTGGTGTACACCGTTAATGGTGGCGACCCGGTTGAGGTGACGGTTACCCAGGCCCATATCAACAACGGCAAGGTAGCTGTGGTACTTGATAAGCCCAGTGATGGCGATGTGGTCAGTGTCGATGCCCATTACGTGGATCAAAACGGCAATGTGGGCAAGCCCGGTAACGGCACCCTCAATGTTGATGCCAGTAATTTAAGCGATGGCTTGGCGGTGGAGATCCGCGAAGACGCCAATAACGATGGCATTATCAGCCTGGCCGAGCAACAGGGCTCGGTGGATGTGCGGGTCAGCTTGCCCGCCGGGGCCAAAGCGGGGGATAGCTTGACCGTTACCGCCTCGGCCAATACCCCGGTGGTAATGACCATTACTCAAGAAGCTATCGATAATGGCTTTATCGATCTGGCCTTTAACTCGGTCAGCCAGGGCAACGACTTTAACGTTGAAGCCGTGGTCAGCGATATTGCCGGCAACACCTCCGAGCCCGCCACCGATACCGCTCGGGTTGCCGATGACGGTGCCGCCCCGGCCCCGGGTGTGCGCATTGTTACAGATGCCAATGACGATGGCGTGATTACCGCCAAAGAACTGGAAGGCCAACCGGATCAAGTGGATATCGAAGTCACCTTGCCCGCCAACACCGAAGTGGGTGACCGCATTAATCTCAGCACCAATAATGGTGATAGCTTCAGCCACACGGTAAGCGCAGTAGACTTGGCTAAAGGGTCGGTATCATTCGAGGTTGATCGCCTTGATAACGGCCAAACCCTGGAGGCCACCGCGACGATTACCCACAGCGGTGAAACCGGCGCAAGTGCCAGCGATTCGGCCCTGTTTAATGTAGACCCGATGCCGCCCAAGCCCGGCATTCGTTTTGTTGAAGATACCAACCGCGATGGCTTCTACAACTTTGAAGAAAACAAAGCCAATACCGATGGCCAGCTCGATGTTCGTATTGATATTCCGGCAGAAACCTTGGTCGACAGTATTCTGACCGTAACCATCGATGATGAAACCACTCAGATTGTGGTCACCCAAGAACTGTTGGACGCGGGTTTTGTTACCCTCAAT
>JAOXRV010000446.1 GCA_025800435.1 Cellvibrionaceae bacterium
CTAAAAACGCCGCTGCCTATTGCGGCGTTTTTTATGCTGTGATGCCGGCTTTTAATTAGGGGGTGTCACTGAGGTGTTTTCGATCTTTTGTTATGGTGGCAATTATATTAAAACGCGGCCCTATAAATATCTAGCGCATCAGCCTCGTTTACCTCGCGCGGGTTATTAATCAATAATCGCTCTTGTAACATGGCATCTGCCGCCAGCATCGGCAGGTCTTGCTCGGCAATATTCATATCGCGCAAATGGGTCGGCAGTTTTAAGCGGCCAATTAAGCGCTCGATATATTTCACCAGTTCGCTGGCGACCGCCTCGCTGCTGCTGTGGGGAATAAATTCAGCGCCCATAATAATTGGCGCCAGTTCGGCGTAATGGGCATGGCAGGCGCTTAGGTTAAAGCGCATAACATGGGGCAGTACTAAAGAGTTACTGAGGCCGTGGGGGATATGAAAGTGGCCACCCAGTGGATAGGCCAGGGCGTGAACCGCGGCAACTGGGGCATTGGCAAAGGCCTGGCCGGCCAGGAATGCACCCAGCAACATGGCCTGGCGCGCCGCCAGATCAGTGCCGTTATTGCTGGCCTGTACAATATTGCTGGCCATTAATTGCAGCGCTTGTTTGGCCAATAGATCTGAGTAGAGGTTTTTTTTGTGCTTGCTGGTATAGGCCTCGATGGCGTGTACCATGGCATCAATGCCGGTGGCGGCGGTGATATGGGCGGGCAGGCCAAGGGTAAGCTCAGCATCCAGAATCGCCACATCGGGCAGCAGCAGGGGGGAGACCACACCCATTTTGGTGGTTTCGCCGGTGGTGACAATGGCCACCGCCGTCGCCTCGGAGCCGGTGCCAGCGGTGGTGGGAATTAACATCAGCGGCAGGCGTGGGCCAGCGGCGCGATCGACGCCGTAAACATCGGCCAAGCTCTCGCCGGATTTGGCCAGCAGCGCTACAAGCTTGGCGGTATCGAGTGAGCTGCCGCCACCAAAGCCAATAATACCGTCTACCCCTTCGGCTTTGGCCTGGGCCAGGGCGGCCATAACCACCTGCTCGGGTGGGTCGGCGACGATCTCGGTAAAACAGCAGTAGTTTAAACCCTGGGCGTTAAGCTGCTGCTCAAGCTGCCGCAGCAGGCCGGCGGCAATAATGCCTGGGTCGCTAATCAATAGCAGTTTATGGATACCTAGCTGCCGCGCGCATTTACCTATTTCGCCGATACTGCCTGGGGCATTGATTACAGATTTGGTGGTGTTAAAGACAAAATCATTCACGCTGGCGGTCACTTAAAGTTATTGTAGTAATTTTAGTGTAAACGCAATACTTTTGCCCAGCCAGGGCGAGAAACGAAAAAACTCGGGTTTAAATTAACCCAGCGTCAGTTATGCGCCGACGGGCCAACTGATTAGCTCGATACTGTGCTCGTCGGCCTTGATGCACCAGGCCTGGCTACACCAATCACCCAGTACTAGCCGCTCTTTGCCACCGCCTAAATCGTGGCGGGCCGGGCGATGGGTATGGCCGTGTATCAGGCGTTTCGCACCGTGTTCAGCCATGGTGGCTGTCACCGCCTCGGCGTTAACATCCATAATATCCTCGGCTTTCATGGCACTCATGGATTGGCTCTGCTGGCGCAATTGGGCCGCTAATTGACGGCGCGCGGCCAGGGGCTGGCTTAACATTTGTTGCTGCCAGGGGGCACTGCGGGACTGCTGGCGGAAGGCCATATATTCCACATCGTCGGTACACAGGCTATCGCCGTGCATTAACAGAGTGGGGCTGCCGGCCAATTGAATCAGACTGGGGTCGCTCAGCAGGGTGGCGCCGCTGGCCTGGCAAAAGGCCTCGCCGTAGAGAAAATCGCGGTTGCCGTGCATCAGGTAAAGCCGGGTGCCGCCGTCGACCAGTTGACGCAGTTTGGCAATCACTTCCAGTGCCAGTGGCGCATCGTCGTCATCGCCGATCCACACCTCAAAGAAATCCCCCAGTATATACAGGGCATCGGCCGCCGCTGCCTGTTCGCCCAAAAAGCGAAAAAACTCAGCGGTCACCGCCGGGCGGGACTCATCAAGGTGCAGGTCGGAGATAAACAGGCTGACCATTAGGCGACGCTGACCTTTTCAATGATTACGGTTTCTTTGGGCACATCCTGGTGGCCGGCGCGGTTGCCTGTGGGTAGGGCTTTGATCTTGTCCACCACATCCATGCCCTGGGTTACTCGGCCAAATACACAATAACCCCAGCCGTGGCTGTTTTTCGCGGTGTGGTTAAGAAAGCTGTTGTCTTTAACATTGATAAAAAACTGGCTGCTGGCACTGTGCGGATCCATGGTGCGGGCCATGGCCACGGTGCCGAGGTCATTACTCAGGCCATTGTCGGCCTCATTCTCGATTTCTGCCCGAGCGCCTTCAGTCTTTTCGTTCATATTTTCATCCATACCGCCACCTTGGATCATAAAGCCGTCGATTACCCGGTGAAAGATGGTGCCCGCGTAAAAGCCATCCTCGGCGTACTGTTTAAAGTTGGCCGCCGTGTTGGGGGCCTTGTCGAAGTCCAGTTCCAGGGTAATGTCGCCGAAATTGGTGTGCAGTGTAATCATATTTGCGATCCAGTTTGGTGGTCTTATTCCGTCATCCAAGGGCGGAAAAATCAATGAAAAAGGTGCCGCCAGGGGCCGAGGGCGGGTATAATACGCAGTTTTTCCAGAATCTTAAACCGGTAGGCTACGCGCCACCGGCCGGTTTATTCGTTTTACCAGTGATAGGGCCCCAAGCGCCATGAGCGAGCATAGCAAACCCTTAAATTTCCTTGAGCAGATCATCAGCGAAGATTTGAGCTCGGGCAAGCACGATACCGTGGTTACCCGCTTTCCCCCCGAGCCCAACGGCTATCTGCATATTGGCCACGCCAAATCCATTTGCCTAAATTTTGGCCTGGCCGAGCGCTTTGGCGGGCGTTGCACCCTGCGTTTTGACGACACCAACCCCGCCAAGGAAGACCAGGAATACGTCGAGGCCATTAGCGCCGATGTCGAGTGGCTGGGCTTTAAATGGGACGGGGATATCCGCTACGCCAGCAGTTATTTTGACCAGTTTTACGCCTGGGCAGTCCATCTGATTGAGGCGGGCAAGGCCTATGTTTGCCACCTGAGCCCCGAGCAGGCCAAGGAGTATCGCGGCTGGGCTACCAAGCCCGGTCAAGACAGCCCCTATCGGCAGCGCAGTGTGGCTGAAAACTTGGCGGAGTTTGAAAAGATGCGCGCCGGGGAGTACGAGGAGGGCGCCTGTGTGCTGCGCGCCAAGATCGATATGGCCAGCCCCAATATGAATATGCGCGACCCAATGCTGTACCGCATTCGCAAACAGAGCCATCACCAAACCGGTGATAAGTGGTGTATTTACCCCACTT
>JAOXRV010000454.1 GCA_025800435.1 Cellvibrionaceae bacterium
CGCTATTACAATAGCCGCTTTGTGGTGAATAAGCGCAATGGCGTCGGCTGGACCCACAGTTACGATACCCGCATTAACTACCAGAAAGATATCGATCCGCAGGACCAGACTGTGCTCAACCTAATTCAAGCCGATGGCCGAGAAATGGTATTTCAGTCGGCGGGCGAGCCGGTATTGGATGATAAAGGTATAAAAGTCGCGGTGCGTTTTTACAGTGCCTTTACCCAAGATGGCTATATTGAGGCTGATAAGGTGAGCTACACCTGGCATTGGCCCCAGGGCAGAAAGCTGCATTTTGATAACCGTGGCCTGCTCACCAGAATTGAGCAGGGCCAGCAGGCATTAACGTTGTTTAGAAACCACGATGGTTGGTTGGTTGCTGTTCAAGACCCCCAGGGGCGCCGCCTGACTTTTCGCTACGAGCAAGGTTATATGCACTATGTGCGCTTTGATGAGCAGAAAACCTATTATCGCTATACCCGCCAAGGTCAGCTGCGCTTTGTTATTCGACCAGATAAAAGCGAGCGGGAATATCGCTACGAGAGCAAAGTGGGCAACCACCTGCTGACTCATATTGTTGATGAGCGAGGCATCGTTGCCGAAGAATTTGCCTATGGAAAAGACGGCTTTGCCATACGCTCAGCCAAAGCCGGTGGGGTAGAGGGGGTTGATGTTGAATATGAATACCTAGATGCCGTTAACGGCAAAGACCGGCGCGTAACCCGAGTAAAAAGCGGTTTAGGCGCCGTTACTGAATATATTATCGAGCAGGTAAGCCCAGAGCGAGAGTTGGTGGTTGAGGTAAAAGGCCACGGCTGTACGGTTTGCGCCGAAACTGGTGTTAAATACCGCTATAATGAGCGCTATCAAATTACCGAATTTGAAAATAAAACCGGCAGTAAATGGTTCTATGACTACGACGACAGAGGCCGTGTAACGACGGTTTACCAGCAAAGGCCTGGGTCAGAAAAGCAGCTAAAGCGCCGCCTAAGCTATAAGGGTAATGCTACCCAGCCAGCTCGAATTAGCTGGCCTAGTATTGCCCCAGGCCAAGAGCGAAGCATTAGTTTTAACTATGATAAATTTGGCCGTTTAACTAGCCGGCGTGAAGAGGGTTTTGCGCCACTAACCCCTTTGAATAAAACCCTGGCAAGCCCCCAATCCCCAGTAGGCTATGTACCTGTCTCTCGCGAGGTAAAATTTGCCTATAACGCCCAAGGCCTGCTGAGTCATATCGACGGGCCCAGGGAAGATGCCGAAGATATTACGCGGTTTAGCTATAATGACAAGCAACTGCTTACCGAGATAATAACGCCGAGCGGCAGAGTAACCCGCAATCTGGCTTACGATAACCATGGTCGGGTGATCAAAATGCAACAGGGTGAGCGCACGCCCTTAACTATCCAGTATCACAATACCGGCAAACCCAGCAAGTTTGTACAAGGCGCCATCGAAGTCTCTTATGAATACGATAAAGTCGGCAACTTGGTGGCAGTGCTCGACCCAGATGGTAAGCGCCATACCATGGCCTATGACGAGGCCAGCCGCCTGGTTAATTCAAAACAACAGCATGGCCCAAGCCTAAATATTGATTATGATATCGAAAGTAGTGTCACTAGCCAGCGCCTGAGTAATGCCCTAAACCAAACCTGGCAAACCCTGCAATTTAGTTACGATGCCCAGCGCCGCTTAAACCAGCAAGTACATAAAGAAAGTGGCAATAAAAGTCTTTATCAGTATAACGAGGCGGGGCAGTTAAGCAGTATTGACGACGGTGAGCAGAAACGATTATTCCGCTACTCCCCCTTAGGTGACTGGGCTGAACTAGAGGCCCCAGACGAAGGTATAAGCCGAACTTATAGCGACCAGTATGGCAATAATACCGGTATAAAAGATGCCAATGGTAACCACACCCGGTATCGTTACGATGATCTGGGTCGAGTGGTCGCTATTGATAGTCCCGCCAGTGGCCTGGAATATATCCACCACGATAAAGCCGGTAATCAAATTGCAACGCTAAATGCCAGCGGCCAAAAAAGTACCATCCGCTACGATGCCGCTAACCGCGCCATACACTATCAAAGCCAAACCACCGAAATCAGCTACCGCTATAACCCAAGTCT
>JAOXRV010000459.1 GCA_025800435.1 Cellvibrionaceae bacterium
TTTCATCAGTCCCGCCACAAACTCCCCCCATGCACACACTCAATCGAGGCCCCAGCGCAAGCTGTTGGAGCTTTTTAGTGTCTGGCGGATCACGAAAAAATCGCGCATACCGGTCAAATATCTCCAGCTGGCGACCTTACCGAAGGATTAGATGTAGTAATTCAGACCTGATCTGACACTCCCTCTTTGGCCACGACCCAACCGCGAATATTGCCGACATTGGCATAAACGCTATTTGCTACCGGCTCTTCAAGTTGAATTTTAATATCTTCATTTTGAGCGTAACCTGGCACCGCAATCACCATAGTCGCCAAGGCAAGGGTAACCCACTGCATCCTTTTAACTAATTGCATAACATCTATCCTCTATAGAAAATAAGTTCCTCGGGAGGAGGAAATCTTCGGCAAGAGTAAACACCATGTTGGGCCTGTACATCGGCTAAATTTCTTAGCCAAATAAAGAAATTCCCTTATTTTTATCAGTCGCCAAACCACATCACAAACACCACCAACAACAAGGTAAAAAACACCGCCCCGGCCGCCACCCCGCGCAGCACTTGGCGCTCGTGTGTTAACTTGAGTGCCCAGACCTCCTGTGGGGTTAAATAGTGGCCGCAGTGAGGGCAAAATTTGTCGGCGACATACATGGCCAGCTTACATTGGGGACACAACAGCGCCGGAGAGTGGAGCTGATTCAATACCGAGTTTTTATCCAAGGCCATTAGCTCCGGCGCGCACGCCTGATTGACAGGAATGCTTTGCCACTGGCGGCCCCGGCTGGCCCCATCAAATGGAATCTCACCGCATTGGTAACAGCTATCATACTCGCCAGAATTATCGGCGTGGCAAGCCTGGCAACGCCAGCCAAACTCATCAATATCTTCAGCCATGGGATGCACCCTCCAACCCTATAACTGAACAGTTTATTACCCCCTTCTATAAGTGACCATCACTCCTAAGAGTGATATCGGCCAATTTAGGCAAACCATCACCTCTGTTACGCCTATTAGTCCAGCAAATACTCAACCATTTGCTCATGGCGCAATAAAAAGTCACGGGTAACGGTAAAGTGCTCGGTATCCTGGTAGTTAACCTGTTTAATACCAGAGGCCGAGAAGTGGTAGATTGTGGCCCCAGGATAGGCCATCAAAATGGGTGAATGGGTAGCAATGATAAATTGAGAATCCTGCTCGATAAGCCGATGAATCGCAGACAAGGCCGCCATTTGACGCAAAGGCGAAAGCGCGGCTTCGGGCTCATCCATGATATAAAGCCCCTGGCCCTTGAGTTTATTGGAAAGGGTATCCATAAACGATTCGCCGTGTGACCGACGATGTGTAGGCTCACCATCATAGGATTCCAAGTAAGCCAACTCATCCATATGGTTGTCCAGCGTATAAAAACTTTCGGCCCTTAAAAAGCAGCCATCCTGTGGGTTGCGATTAGCTTTATGAAGCTTGAGCTGTGCGTGCAACTGAGACAGGTTTTGCCCTGCGTCATTCGAATCAGGCGCAAAACCCAATGCCAGGGCAATTGCCTCAATTAATGTGGACTTTCCCGAGCCATTTTCTCCCACAAAAAATGTAAGCTGTGGATGAAACTCCAGCTGTTGCAACTTGGCAATAGCACCAATACTGAAGGGATACACATTAAAATTATCCACCGCCTCTCTATTCAAGGACAGGTGTTTTAAATAAGGCTCTCCTTGCACTGTTATTGCTCCCTGATATTAGCTTAAGCCCTAAACTAGGGTGCCTCTGAGCATCATTGAGTTATTCAGAGGTGCCCTAGTAATCTTAGCAACAATTCAAAAATACAGTGATGATTATGCGCCAAGCCGATTATTATGCACACCAGCCAAATGCCCGAGACAACTATTGATTTTACAACAAAATATATTTTTGTTTTTACAACACTACACACCCCTGCCTCACAGATTATTGAGCTATTGTTAATTGGAGAATCATTCTTTCCGATAAAGGGTCGGCACAGGAGAATCACAGATGGGAATTATCCACCACTTTCAAGATCGCTTTAAGGCTAATCAGGAAGAAGAAATTAGCCTGCAAGAATACTTAGATTTGTGTAAATCCGAGCCCAGCATCTACGCCAACGCCGCCGAGCGGTTACTGGCGGCCATTGGCGAGCCAGAGCTGGTAGACACTTCCCTCGATCCGCGTCACAGCCGGATTTTTTCTAACAAAATCATTAAACGCTATAAGGCCTTTAGTGAATTTTATGGCATGGAAGAATGCATTGAGCAGATAGTGGCCTACTTTCGTCACGCAGCCCAAGGCCTGGAAGAGAAAAAGCAAATACTCTACCTGTTGGGACCCGTTGGCGGTGGCAAATCATCCCTGGCCGAGCGCCTTAAGGCACTGATGGAACAAGAGCCAATTTACTGTTTAAAAGGCTCGCCGGTATTTGAATCGCCGCTAGGCCTTTTCGACAGCAACGAAGACGGTGCCATATTAGAAGAGGAGTACGGCATCCCCAAACGCTACCTAAGCACCATTATGTCGCCCTGGGCAGCCAAGCGCTTACAAGAGTACAACGGCGACATCAGTCAGTTTAAAGTAATTAAAATAAAACCCTCTATATTGAACCAGATCGCCATCTCAAAGACCGAGCCCGGTGATGAGAACAACCAGGATATCTCATCACTGGTGGGCAAGGTGGATATACGCAAACTTGAGGAATACCCGCAAAACGACACCGATGCCTATAGCTACAGCGGTGGTCTGTGCCGAGCCAATCAGGGTTTGATGGAGTTTGTAGAGATGTTTAAAGCCCCAATCAAGGTTTTACACCCTCTGCTGACCGCCACCCAGGAAGGCAACTACAACAGCACCGAAGGCCTGGGGGCAATTCCCTTTGAAGGGGTGATACTGGCCCACTCCAACGAATCCGAATGGCAAAGCTTTCGCAATAACAAAAATAATGAGGCCTTTTTGGATCGGATTTATATCGTCAAGGTGCCCTACTGCCTGCGTCTGACCGAGGAGGTAGAAATTTACCACAAGCTGATCGAAAACAGCTCCCTGGCCCTGGCCCCCTGCGCCCCAGACACCTTAAAAATGCTGGCTCAATTCTCGGTACTGTCGCGCCTGAAGGAGACCGAGAATTCCAGCGTCTACTCAAAAATGAAAGTCTATGATGGGCAAAATCTAAAAGACACCGACCCCAAGGCCAAATCGATTCAGGAATACCGCGACATTGCTGGGGTTAACGAAGGCATGGAGGGTCTGTCTACCCGCTTTGCCTTCAAGATATTGTCAAAGGTATTTAACTTCGACCCGACCGAAGTGGCCGCCAACCCAGTGCACCTGCTGTATGTACTGGAACAGCAGATCGAGCAGGAACAGTTTCCAGAAGAGCAGCGAGCCAAATACCTGTCGTTTATTAAAGAGCATCTTGCGCCGCGCTATGTAGAGTTTATCGGCAAAGAGATTCAAACTGCTTATTTGGAATCCTACACCGAGTACGGTCAGAATATATTTGATCGCTATGTGATCTACGCAGACTTTTGGATACAGGATCAAGAATACCGAGACCCAGAGACCGGCGAAATCCTAGATCGAGCCAGCCTCAATGAAGAGCTGGAGAAAATCGAAAAACCCGCCGGCATCAGCAACCCGAAAGACTTCCGCAACGAAATTGTCAATTTTGTGCTGCGCGCCAGGGCCAATAATAATGGCCAAAACCCAGTATGGAACAGCTACGAGAAACTGCGCCGGGTAATTGAGAAAAAAATGTTCTCCAATACCGAAGACCTGTTGCCGGTTATTTCCTTCAACACCAAAGCCAGCAGCAGCGACCAGAAAAAACACCAAGACTTTGTGGCGCGGATGATTGAACGAGGCTATACCGAAAAACAAGTCCGGCTGCTATCCGAGTGGTACCTGAGGGTTAGAAAATCCCAGTAACAAAGGCACTAACAGGAACACCTATGAACTACGTAATAGACCGCCGGCTCAACAGTAAGCAGAAAAGCTTGATCAATCGCCAGCGGTTTTTACAGCGCTATCGGCGCCAAATTAAGCAATCTGTGGAAAAAGCCGTGGCCGAGCGATCGATTACCGATATTGATCGAGGCGAAAAAATATCCATCCCCCAGGGCGATACCGAAGAGCCCATTTTTCGCCACGGCAAAGGCGGCTATCAACAGCAGGTTTACCCCGGCAATAAAGAGTTCAGCAGCGGCGACCGTTTTAAACGGCCCGAGGGCGGAGCTGGTCAAGGCAGCGGCCAGGGTCAGGCCAGCGACAGCGGCGAAGGCATGGACGATTTTGTATTTGAAATCAGTCAGGCCGAGTTTTTAGACTTTATGTTTGAAGACCTGGAGCTGCCCAATCTGGTAAAACGTCATCTGGCCGGCGATGTGGAATATAAAACCCACCGAGCGGGCTTTAGCGATGTGGGCAACCCCGGCCAAATTAACATTATTCGCAGTATGCGCCAGGCCTCGGCCCGGCGCCTGGCCCTGGGCGGCAAAGACCGACGCAAGCTTAAAGCCCTAAAAGCTCAACTGCACGAGGCTGAGCAAGACCATGACAGAGATCGTATCAACACACTCGATGAACAAATCGAAAAGCTGCAAAAGCGTTTAAAGCGCATTCCCTGGCTGGATGACTTTGACCTTAAATACAATTTTCACGTCAAGCAACCCGTGCCCCGCTCACGCGCGGTTATGTTTTGCCTGATGGATGTATCCGGCTCCATGACCCAGGGCATCAAAGACATTGCCAAGCGGTTTTTTATTTTACTCTACCTTTTTTTACAGCGTAATTACGAACATACCGATGTGGTATTTATTCGCCACCACACCAGTGCTAAAGAGGTGGATGAGGAGGAATTTTTCTACTCCCGCGAAACCGGCGGCACTATTGTCTCCAGTGCGCTGCAATTGATGAACGAAATAGTGGACGCCCGTTACCCACCAGCACAGTGGAATATTTATGGTGCCCAGGCCTCGGATGGTGACAACTGGAACGATGACTCCAGCAATTGCTCGCGTATTCTGAGTACCCAGCTGTTGAGCAAGGTGCAACACTTCTCCTATATTGAAATTACCGAGCAAGACCACCAATCCCTGTGGCATGAATACAGCCAAATACAGCACCACTACCAAGATATTTTTGCTATGCAGGGTATTCGTTCGGCGGCGGATATTTACCCGGTTTTTCGGCAGCTGTTTCAGCGCAAATTGGGCCAGACCGCCCAGGGGGCGGGCCAATGAATCGACCCATTTCGACCGGGTCTGAGTGGACCTTTGAGCTGATTGAGCGCTACGACCAAGAGATTGCCAAGGTCGCCAAAGAATACCAGCTGGATACCTACCCCAATCAGATTGAGATTATCAGCTCGGAACAAATGATGGATGCCTACGCCAGTGCCGGTATGCCCCTGGGTTACCACCACTGGAGCTACGACAAGCAATTTATTGCGGTCGAGCAATCCTACCGTCGCGGGCATATGGGCCTGGCCTATGAGATTGTAATTAACTCCAACCCCTGTATCGCCTATTTGATGGAAGAAAATACCATCACCATGCAGGCTCTGGTGATTGCCCATGCCAGCTATGGCCACAATTCCTTTTTTAAGGGCAACTAT
>JAOXRV010000516.1 GCA_025800435.1 Cellvibrionaceae bacterium
CGGTCGCCGTATTTTTTTGCTTGTTCATATCACTGAAGGGGGGCGATAAGCGGTCGTGCGTTATCGTAGATAAAAGAGAAGGGGGGCTATTGTGGGCGTGGGCCGCATGCTGCAGCAAAACCTGCAGTGCAAAACTCCACCATGCTTTCATATGCGGCGGGCAGGTCCGTGGAGATGCATGCGCCGTCTGACAATCGGTCGATCCGACCTGTTTGTGCAAACGCTAGAGTCAGGGCCCCGGACAAGCACTGGTAGCTCCAGTAAAGTTGCCCTTCTTCGGCGTCTGGCAGCGCTTGGTGCAGGGCCTCCAGAAATCGTGCAACCATTGGGTCGAAGAAATTCGACATCAGTTTGCCGCCCCACACTGTGGAGTTGTTTACATAAGCCACCAAAGCATAATATTCGCGCCAACCGGGTTGGGTGATGTGGGGGCCGGTCAAAATTGGTTTTAGATAAGCTTCCATGATCGCGCGTAGGCTGGGCGGGGCAGGTGCAGCAGCTGCGATAGCATCGTCTAGCGCCGCAAGGCGCCAATCATTAATCAGTTTCGCACGGCGTTTGAAAACGGTCTCGAACAAGGCCGGCTTTCGTCCGAAATAGTAATTTGGAAGCGCAAGGTCTACTTCAGCCTTACGGGCTATTTCCCTTAGGGTAACTGCATCATA
>JAOXRV010000539.1 GCA_025800435.1 Cellvibrionaceae bacterium
AGCGCCGCCCCCTTCCGCACCCCATTGGCGCGGCGCCCGCCCCAACCAACCCGGCCACGCAAGCCTCTATGAATACACACGCCGATGCCCTCTTACAACGCCTACTTAGGCCCCACAGCGCAGCCGATCCCCCTACCGCGCCTGAGGAAGTATTTGATACAACCGCTCCTCCCGAGGAGGAAGAGCCCGATCAACTGGATGTCGCGACCAGTGATGCTTTCGGACGTTTGCTCGCTGCCCTTAACAACCCGACTACAGCTGGCCCCATCTTAGATGATCCCCTCTATACGGTCCTCTCTCGCTTGTCTCACGCCCACCCATGGACCACTTTGGTATTGGATCTCAAAGACTTAATGCCCGAACTCGACAGACACTACCACACACAACTTTTGGTTGCACACCTTCAACCCATCCCTACACCGCCCACCCTCCTTGAAATCGTTGACCAGTTTCTCTACTGCCTCGCTCTCACCATAACTCACATCCTTACCCCCTCCGACTCACAGGTGGACCCACCCGACATCGACTCCTTCTTTTTTAACCCCAATTTTTGGCATCGTCACCTCGTCTACGGCACGAATTTAGCCTCTCCAGCCTTCTTCGATGCATCCCTAGTTGATACGTTGGCGGGTAACCAGTTGTGCCAATGGAGCACAGTAGGCGCAGCCGACACGTTTCTTCTCGCAAGCCATGTCATTATTCACCTTCCGCCGCGCGTGGGCGCCTATATCCTGGCCAGTCATTCCAACCTGGCTAAACTCACAGCGGAACAATCCGGCAACGAAAACCACCCTCGAAACCATTACGTTGTCCGGCAAAATGTACAATTTCGCTCCCCACAACACATCCCAAGGCCGGACTTGGCCATACAACACGCCCGCGAACAGGCCGCCCAGGGTCGGGTCCCTGCCCACCTTATCCCAGCACTCGCATCCCCCAACACAGACATCATCAATCGTAAAATTACCTGGACTTTACGATTTCCCCTGCCTGCCCCGGCGGTTGGGGGCCCGCAATCTCATTGCTTCGCAGACCTTGCCCTACACACCTCCGGACACCGAAGCGCGGCTGCCTTGCGTGGCGCACTCCACTTGGCAAACTCGCAGAGTCCACTCGAGCACAACTCCAGCAACTCACGTTTCATCCGTCTACCAGATCCGACCAACGGCGCTAAAACGGTTTGGCAGAACCCGGCTACCCCGCCCTCGGACGACGTCATTCGCTGGCTCCGCGATGGGGCCCCGCGCGTGTCAGCCCGCCTTTTTCCAGAGCCTTCCACTCGTCCCGCCTGCCCCGAGGCGCTCTTTCAGTTCTTTTGTGGCAAACTAACCCTGGCTCAATGCGCTCAACTCATCGAACAACACCTCTCTGATGCGCAGGATGCTGTCAATGACGCCAAACGAACCTTTAATATTAACAAAGACGTAGGTGGCTACCGCTACGTTAGGCTCAAACACGATCCCAGCGCCAGCGGCGCCCCACCTTCCACAGGTAACGCGGCAACTGCGCCTGAGTCCCTCTCAAGCGGCTCCGGGGTACCCGCACAAGCGCTTGCTGTCCGCCCGCGCCCACACCAGGATCGCAGTCGCACTCCCCGCGCCCCTTTTCTTCCCACCGGTCCACAATATGACACCCAGTTTCCCGCTTTCCCTGGTCCAATTGGCGCCCCCAAGGGTAAACACAAGGGCAAAGACAAAAGCAAGGAAATGTCCAAGTCCCATTGGCACCCTCTTGATAACTTGCCACCCTACGAGGCCGTGGAAAGCAAAGGAAAAGGCAAACATGTAGACAAAGGCTCGGACAAAGGTTCAGAAAAGGGATCCGAAAAGGGCCCCAACAAGGGTTCAGGCAAAGGCCGAGGAACGCGATCCGCCAAAGGCAAAAAGTAACCCGCCCTCACTACGTTTTCCCACATAAGCGGCTTCACCATATAGGTGCACCCGCTTTGAGGCCCCCTCCCAAAAAAAAAACAGGCGGCTTCACCATATAGGTGCACCCGCCTCCTCTCCTACACGTGCCGAAAACTGAC
>JAOXRV010000547.1 GCA_025800435.1 Cellvibrionaceae bacterium
GAATGAAATCCCTGATAGCCTAAATGAGGGCAGAAAAGGGCTATAAAGGGTGATTACGGCGGGTAAGCGATTACTGTTATCACCAGCGGCGGCTAAAAGCTGCGAAAAGTTCAAAGAATATTCGATTTGAAACTTACCGACCGTGCCACGATGAAGTGTCTGACTATTCAGGAAAAGAGGCTTTTTCAACACGCTGCTAGCTTGCAGGGACGAGGTTATCGATTGCGAGGAATTTCTGCTTAGACCTCACCTCTTCATGACAAAGGGAGCTTCTAGGATCAACGGCATTACTGAAGCGCAAGCGAAAAGTCATCCTACCTTCAACGAGCAATGGCCAAAGAAGATAGTTACTCATACCTAAGCACCTTAGCCGGCCCCACATTCGCCGCCCGCCAGGCAGGGTAGATTGATGCCAGCGCACTCATGGCAAAGGCAGTACCGCTTATGGTGAGCACATCTTGCCAGCGCAGGTCAGAGGGCACATAGCTGATGGGGTAGACATCGGATTGTAGAAACTGAAAACCCAGTAGTTGTTCCAACCCGGCAATTAAACTGGGCAGGCTTATGGCTAGCGTACAGCCGATTAGGGCGCCCAGGCCGGCGCCGATTAGGCCGATTACCACGCCCTGGATTAAAAATATTTTCATAATGCCGGCGGTACTGGCGCCCATGGTGCGCAGTATTGCAATGCTGCCCTGCTTATCGATCACCACCATTACCAGGGTAGATACCACGTTAAATGCGGCGATGGCGATAATCAGCAGTAAGATCAGACCCACCAGTTTTTTCGACATTTTTACCCCGTGGTAAAGGTTGCCCTTGGTGTGGGACCAGTCGGCTATATAGAAGGAGTAGCCCAGTTCTTGGCGCAAGAAAGTGGCCATTTGGGGGGCAAGGTCAAGATCCGTTAGGGCCAGGCGCAGGCCGGTGATATTTTCGGGTTTGTCGGTCAGGGCGGCGGCGTTATTTAGGCCGGCCAGCAGCAGGTGTTGGTCCAGCTCGGTGCCGGTGTGCACCACCGCCAGGGTGTTTAGGGTTTTTATTTTCGCTGCCCTGCCCTGGCGAGCGGCGGGCACTACAAGCCTAAACTTTTTACCCGCTGTTAGCTCTAACTTTTCGGCCAGGGCCGAGCCAACAATAACTTGCTGGCCGGGTTGATTGAGCTGGGCCAGGGTTTTGGGGTCAATAAATTCATCGATAACCGAGACTGTGGCTTCTCGCTCTGGGTCGATACCATAGACCACCGCCGGGTGGGTTTTTCCCTTGCGATTGGCCAGGCCCTGCATTTCTACAAACGGGGCAACAGCTTCAACTTGCGGATGGCCGTTTAGCTGCTGGGCAAGGTCTTGCCAGTCTTGCATACCGCCGCGCTGGTAAACCGAGACATGAGGTACTAGGCCCAAGATTCGGTGGCGCAATTCGGTTTCAAAGCCGTTCATTAGCGACAGCACCCAAATCAGCACCGCCACACCGAGCACCAGGCCTGCCATAGAGAGCCGCGAAATAAACGACAGCAATAAACCACCGCGCTGTTGTTGCTGACGGCTGCCACTGTAGCGCCAGCCGATAAAACCCGAGTAAGACACCCTAGCCTTCCCCTGCCAATGGCTGTAACTGGCGCTGGCTGAGTTCCAATACTCGATCCATGCGCAGGGCCAGGGCTTTATCGTGGGTAACCAGAATAAAACTGGTATCAAAACGCTGGTTAAGCTCGGTGATTAGGCTTTCGATTTCCTGGGCGGTTTCGGCATCTAGGTTACCGGTGGGTTCATCCATTAATACGCACTTTGGCTGGTTTGCCAGCGCCCTGGCAATGGCGACCCGCTGGCGTTCGCCACCTGAGAGTGCACTGGGGCGATGATCCAAACGCTCACCCAGGCCAACTTGAGCTAAGAACTCTGATGCAATGGGGCTGGCCTGTTTTAAACTTTGCCCAGCAATCATCAGTGGCATGGCGACGTTTTCCAGGGCGGTAAATTCTGGCAGCAGGTGATGAAACTGGTACACAAAACCCATATAGCGGTTGCGCAGCTGGCCCCGGTGGTTGGGGCTTTGGCTGGAAAAGGCCTCACCCATTATTTGTACCTCACCACTGCAGGGCTGGTCTAAGCCGCCCAATAAATTAAGCAGGGTCGATTTGCCCGAGCCCGAGGCGCCAACAATGGCCACCCGCTCGGCGGCGGCCAGGCTAAAGCTGATGCCCTCTAGCACCTTGACCGGCCTTGGGCCTTCGTCGTAGGTTTTGCCCAAATCGCGGGCGACTAATACACTGTCCATTTTTAAAACCTCGGCCATTTTTTATAAACTTTGACCACTGTTATTCATAGCGCAGGGCCTCAGCTGGCTCAATGCGGCTGGCCCGATACGCCGGGTACAGGGTCGCCAATAGGGTGATCAATAATGCCAGCAGGGTCACCACCGCAATATCGCCGGGGCGCAGCTCGGAGGGCAGCTCGGCGATAAAATAAATATTGGGGTCAAATAGCTGTTGGCCACTTAAGCTTTCGATAAAGCGGCTGATATCGCCAATCCAATAGGCCAGGGGCAGGCCCAACAATAGCCCAAGGGCGATACCCATGCCGCCGAGCACCATACCCTGGGTGACAAACACAGCCATAACTTGGCCGGCGGTTAAACCCATGGTGCGCAGCACCGCGATATCGCCGCGCTTATCGGCCACCATCAGCACCAGGCTGGTCACCACATTAAAGGCCGCCACCGCCACAATTAAAAACAGCATAATGGCGATCATAATTTTTTCCATTTTCATGGCCTGGAATAAGCTGCCCTGGGTTTGGGCCCAGCTTTTTATATCGGTGGGCATGGGCAGGCTGGCTTGAATCTGTTTTAAGCCAGCCTCGGCCTGGTAAATATCGTTAAAGGCCAGGCGCACGCCGTGCACTTTATTGCCGAGCTTAAACAGCTTTTGTCCGTCGGCCAGATGCATAATAGCGAGGGATTGATCGACCTGGGCGCCCACCTTAAACACCCCAAGCAGGGTAAAACGCTTACTGCGGGGAAAGGCGCCGGCTGGGGTAATGTTAACCTCGGGTAGGGTCAGGGTAATTTTATCGCCTACATTGGCGCGTAAACGACTGGCGGTAATACGGCCCAGCACAATACCGTACTCACCGGCCTGTAAATCGGCCAGGCGCCCGGCAATCATATGCTGCTCGATCACCGATACCTGGCCCTCTACCTCTGGCGCAACCGCCACTAGGCCCACATCCATATTAACGCCCCGGTGTGACAGCAAACCAAAGCCTTCAATAAAGGGGGCGGCGCCGCGCACATCTGGGTGCTCGCTGGCGGCAGTGGCCAGGCCCTGCCAGTCTTCAGTGGCGGGGCTGGTATTGATAAAACCGTGGGGAATCACCGCCAATAGGCGGCCTTTTAGCTCCCGGTCAAAGCCGTTCATAACCGACAACACCACCACCAGGGCCAAAACCCCCAGCATCATGCCGATAAAGGAGAAGCCACTGACAAAGGAGAGGAACTGGTTGTCGCGTTTGGCGCGAATATAGCGCAGGCCAATAAAACGGGGAAGCTTAATCATGGGGGCTATTAAACCCAATTACACCTTAAATGAACAGCGGTCTAAACTGAAATTAGGCGGCCATTTTGCACTGGGCAGCTCTGAATAACTCAATGATGCTCAGCGGGATCCTAAAGCGTACAGCTGCAAGGCGCGCTGTGCAGTGAATGCCGGCCGCATTTACAAGCAGTGCAACGCCGCAGATGTGCGCTTTAGGGCCCGCGCTGCGGGGCCTTGAGGCAAAGACGCTCACTCTCGACGTGCACCCAGCATGCCTTCTAGCGAGCGCCTTGCTAGGGCGTTTGCCCCAAGGCCTGAGCGTCACCGAGTTATTCAGAGG